>DASXTK010000259.1:0-3649 GCA_036505485.1 Acidimicrobiales bacterium | reverse complement strand
CGCCGGAACCCCTGGATCCGCAGGATCTCGAACAGCGCCGTGTACAGGGCCCGACCGACACCGGTGCGACGGACCTCTGGATGGATGTAGACGGACACATCAGTCGACCAGCCGTACGCGGCCCGGTCGCTGTGGTCAGCGGCATAGGCGTAACCGACGACCCGGTCGCCATCCTCGGCCACCAACCAGGGATGGCGGTCCAGGGTCCGGACCAGCCGGGAGGTCATCTCCTCGACGGTGGGCACGTCGAACTCGAACGAGATGACGGTCTCGGCGACCACAGGACCGTAGATCGCCTGGATGTCCACTCCGTCGGTCGGCCGGGCTACCCGCAGCTCCATACGACCATGATGTGCCGGAATTGTTGCTCCCAGGTTTCGACAGTCTGACCGCAAACCCGAGGGCAACTGCCTCAGTGGCGATGGCGGGAGATCTCTGCGGCTTTGGCGACCGCGGCGGGGCTGGCTTTCGAGGGCGCTCCGGCGTCGAACGGGGGCTGGGGGTCGTACTCCACGATGAGCTGCATGGCCTCGGCGGTCGTCCGGTCGGTCAGGTGCTCGGCCAGCCGCAACGCCATGTCGATCCCGGACGAGACCCCGGCCGCGGTGATGACTCGCTCGGCGGGGTGCTCGACCACCCGCTGCTCGGTTGGCACCGCCCCCAGGGCCCGTAGCTCGTCGTAGGCCCCCCAGTGGGTGGTGGCTTCCAGCCCGTCCAGCAGGCCGGCCCCAGCCAGGATCAGGGACCCGGTGCACACCGAGGTGGTCCATCGGGTCGTGGGATAGGTGGCCTTGACCCAGTCGACCAGCGCGCTGTCGGAGATCAGGACCCGGGTGCCGATACCCCCGGGAACGACCACGACATCAGGGTCGGGCACCTCATCGAAGGTGGCGTCGACCGAGAGACCCAGCATGCCGTTGTCGGTGCGGACGGTGCCGGTCTGCTCGCCCACGAAGCGGACCTCGGCCTCCGGGAGCCGTTGCAGCACCTCGTAGGGACCGATGGCGTCGAGGGCGGTGACCCGAGGGAACAGCGGAATGGCGATGAGCATGCGGGAAAGTGTGCCGCGCCGTCCTGCCGCCTGCGCCGCGCTCGCCGCGCACTGGCCGGATCCTTACGGCAATTGTCGTGCTGAGGGCCTGGACCTACGGCGGTAACGTCCCCTGAATGCTCGATCTGCGCCGCATCCGTTCCGAGCCCGACGTGGTGAAGGCCGCGCTCGACCGCCGCGGCCCGGGTGTCTCGGACGCGATCGACCGGGTGGTCGAGCTGGACGCCGAGCAACGCCGGCTCACCGGTCAGCGCGACGACGTTCGGGCCCGCATCAAGCAGATCTCCAAGGAGGTCGGCCGGCTGCGGGGCCAAGGCGATCAGACCGAGGCCGAGGCCCGCATGGCCGAGAGCCGGGAGCTGGGGGAGCAGGAGAAGGAGCTGGCGGCCGAGGCCGAGCGTCTGGGCGACGAGATCCGCCAGATCCTGTTGCGCACCCCCAACCTGCCCAGCGGCGACGCCCCCACTGGCACGGGCGAGGCCGACAACATGGTGCTCCGGACAGACGGCTACGACCCCGACGCCTATGGCCCCCATCAGCGGGTGCCCCACTGGGACATCGGCGCCGAGCTGGGCATCCTCGACCCCGAGCGGGCGGCCAAGATCTCCGGCTCGATGTTCGCCATGTACCGGGGCTGGGGTGCCCGCTTGCTGCGGGCCCTGGTGCAGCTCAGCCTGGACCGCAACGCCGACGCCTACGAGGAGATCCGGCCGCCGACGCTGGTGCGCACCGAGACCATGATCTCCACCGGGCACCTCCCCAAGTTCGAGGACGACGCCTACCACATCGAGCGCGACGACCTGTGGGCCATCCCCACCGCCGAGGTCCCGCTCACGTCACTGCACCGTGACGAGATCCTCGACGAGCGCGACCTGCCGCTGCGCTACATGGCCTACACGTCCTGCTTCCGCCGGGAGTCCGGGTCAGCCGGCAAGGACACCCGCGGTCTGCTGCGGTCCCACGAGTTCGACAAGGTCGAGCTGTTGGCCGTGGCCGCGACCGCCGAACAGGCCATCGCCTGCCAGGAGGACATCCTGGCTCGCAGCGAACGTCTCCTGCGCGACCTGGGCCTGGCCTACCGGGTGCTCGACCTCTGCACCGGCGACCTGGGCAACTCCGCCGCCCGCACCTGGGACATCGAGGCCTACGCCCCCGGCATCGACCAGTGGCTGGAGCTGTCGTCGGTGTCGTGGTTCAGCGACTACCAGGCCCGTCGGGCCAACATCCGCTTCCGGCCGACCGAGGGCAAGGCGACCGAGGTGTGCCACACCGTGAACGGCTCGGCCATGGGCTGGGCCCGCACGGTCGCGGCCTACCTGGAGACCCACCGCCAGCCCGACGGAACGATCGCGGTCGTGGACGCCCTCGAGGCCTATCTCGACCGCGGCAACTCCTAGAGGGAGAACGCGGCGACGAAGAAGAGCATGTAGAGCACGAGGAGCACGACGAACAGGGCCGTGGCGATGATCCCGCAGATCCGACCGGCCTGGACCGCGCCTCGGTTGGTGTAGGCGGCCGGGTTCATGTCGATCTCGTGGATCGCGTTGTTGCCCATCACCCACGCCGGGATCCCCAGGAACGGTGCGAACACCGCGCACAGCGCGATGCTCACCAGCCCGAGGATCCCGAGCACCATGATCGTCGTGCCCTTGGGATGCTCCACCGCCATCCCCCCGAACCCATAAGGACCCTGCTGGTAGGGACCGTACGGAGACCCGTAGGGACCTGGTGGTGGGAAAGGCCCCGGTGGTGGGTCCGGAGGCATCGACATGGCAGGCCTAGCTGTTGGAGCTGCTGGCCAAGGCCACGAAGAAGAGCACGTAGAACACGACGACCACGATCATGATGATCGTGGCGATCATGCCGCAGATGCGGCCGGCCGCCACCGAGCCCCGATTGGTGTACCCCCCGGGGTTGCGGTCGATCTCGGCCAGGGCCTTGTTGCCCATCGACCAGGCGAAGGGACCGAGCAGCCCACAAAGCACCAGGCTCAGGATGCCGAGCACCAGGATGGTCGTCCCCGACGGGTGCTCCGTCATCCCGCCGCCGTAGCCGTACGGCCCTGGCTGTCCGTATTGCCCCGGCGGACCGTACTGACCCGGCTGTCCGGGCGGGCCGTAGCCACCGGGCTGTTGGCCGTACGGGTCCTGGGGAGGGTAGGGAGGCATTGACATGGTTCTTCCGCCTTCGCTCACGACCGTGGAGCCTGGTCCACGTGGGTCCGCATCGTAGTGCCGCGACCAGGAGCGGAGGCAGCATCTTCCACCTGAGCGAAGCGCCCGGTTCCCGGAAGATCGTCCATCAATTGGACAGCGCTCGCTAGCCTCCCGAAGTTGTGACACGCATCTGGTCCTGGCTGGGTCTGAACCTCGGAAAGCGCGCCGGGCTGGTCTCGGTCGTGGGCCTGCTCATCACCCTGACGTTGGGCGTAGGGATCACCCGGCTGGACTTCGCCACCGGGCAGGACTCGTACCTCAACAAGGGTGACCAGGTCTACAAGGACAACGTCGAGTACCAGGGGCTGTTCGGCGGCCAGGCCATGCTCACGCTGTACACGATGGACGAAGGCAAGACCGTCGTCGACCTGTTCACCTCCGA
>DASXTK010000258.1:0-15429 GCA_036505485.1 Acidimicrobiales bacterium | reverse complement strand
TTGTTCCATCGCTCTTTGAACGTTTTTGGTTGCCTACCAACCAAAAACGTTCAAAGAGCTCCCCGACGCCGGTCCCCGACGACCCAACGTGTTCCCGGCATCGGGTTGAGCCACAAAGACCGTTCCGGGCCAGCTCGTTTGGCCGCCGCCCTTCCCTCGAAGCGTCATTTGGCCACCGAGAGCAGCCCATGGCGTCACCAAGCCGCGAAACTCGACCCACGGACAGGTCACAAGAGCCTCAATTTCGGGTGGTGACCACGGGGGCCGCAACGCTATCGGTGCTGGCATGGCGTCAGGTGGGAACCTACGGTCCAGCCAGAACAGCCCGGGTTTGGTGGGCTATCTCTAGGTCCTCGCGGGCTTCTATGACGAGGATGGGAACCGGGCCCAGGTAGGACAGGCGGTCGACCACCGCTTCCCGGACCGTGGGGGCGTTCTCGCCGACCCCGCCGGTGAACACCAGGGCGTCGAGGCCACCCAGGGACGCCGTCATGGCTGCGACCTCGCGACACAGCACGTGGATGTAGACATCGAACGCCATGCGGGCCGCGGCGTCGCCGGCCGAGGCCCGCTCGATCACCTGCCGCATGTCCGGCGTTCCAGCCAGACCCGCCATTCCCGAGTCGTGTTCGAGCCCATCCCGCACCTCGTCGGCCGACAACCCGGCCGAGGTGATCAGCCACACCACCAGTCCCGGGTCCACGGACCCCGAGCGGGACGCCATCACCAGCCCCTCCAGCGGGGTGAACCCCATCGTGGTGTCCACCGACCGCCCGTCGAGGGAGGCGCACAGCGAGGCACCGGCGCCCAGATGGCAGGTCACGACCCGCAGCGGAGCGTCGCCCGGAGGAGGGTCCACGAGCGATGCAGCCCGACTCGCGGCGTACGAATGCGATAGTCCGTGGAATCCGAACCGCCGCAGCGGCCACCGCTTCCGCCAGTCCAACGGAAGCGCGTACGTAGCCGCGGCCTCCGGCAAGGTGGCGTGGTAGGCGGTGTCGAAGCAGGCCACCTGGGGAACGTCCGGCAACGCCGCCGAAGCCGCAGCGATGCCGGCCAGCGCCCGCTCCTGATGCAGCGGAGCCAGCGGCACCAGCGAACGGATCCGCTCCACCACGTCCGGGTCCAGCCGGGTGGCAGTACGCAGCGAGAGCCCACCGTGCACGACCCGATGGCCGACGGCGTCCACGGCAACGGCAGCGTCCGCCACAAAAGCCGCGACCGAACGGACATCAGCGCCGTCCCAGTCCGAGATGTGCGACGAGGCCGCCACCACGTCACCGTCAGAGAGGATGCTCAGCTTCAGGCTGGTCGACCCGGCGTTGACGACCAGCACCCGGTTCACGTGGGCCATGTCCAGTCGCGGACCTCGGGCGGATCCTCGCCGTGGGTGTAGGCCCAGGCCCGATGGGCGGCCCGCGCGTCCACCATCTTCTGGCGGACGTCGGCCTCCCGTTGCCCCAGCCCTGGCACCCGGTCGATCACGTCCATCACCAGGTGGTAGCGGTCCATGTCGTTGCGCATCACCATGTCGAAGGGCGTGGTGGTCGTGCCCTCCTCCTTGTACCCACGGACGTGCAGGTTCCGGTGGTTGGTGCGGCGATAGGTCAGCCGGTGGATCAGCGTCGGATAGCCGTGGTAGGCGAACACGATCGTCCGGTCGGTGGTGAACAGGGCATCGAACTCATGGTCGCTCAGCCCGTGGGGATGCTCGGTCGTGGGCTGCAGCCGCATCAGATCGACCACGTTGATCACCCGCACCCGCAGCTCGGGCAGGTGCTCGCGGAGGAGATCGACCGCGGCCAGCGTCTCCAGGGTCGGGACGTCGCCGGCGCAGGCCAGCACCACATCGGGGTCGCCGCGGTCGTTGCTGGCCCAGTCCCAGATCCCCAGCCCCCGGGTGCAATGGCCCACCGCGTCGTCCAAGGACAGCCACTGGGGCTGCGGCTGCTTCCCGGCCACGATCACGTTCACGTAGTCGCGCGAGCGCAGGCAATGGTCGGCCACCGACAGCAGGGTGTTGGCGTCCGGCGGAAGGTAGACCCGGATCACGTCGGCCTTCTTGTTGACGACGTGATCGATGAAACCCGGGTCCTGATGGGAGAACCCGTTGTGGTCCTGGCGCCACACATGGCTGGTCAGCAGGTAGTTGAGCGAGGCGATCGGCTGCCGCCACGGGAGCTCGCGGGTGACCTTGAGCCACTTGGCGTGCTGGTTGAACATCGAGTCGACGATGTGTACGAAGGCCTCGTAGCACGAGAACAACCCGTGCCGGCCGGTCAGCAGATAGCCCTCCAGCCAGCCTTGGCAGGTGTGCTCGGACAGGATCTCCATCACCCGGCCGTCGGGGCTGAGGTGCTCGTCGGTGGGCAGGACCTCGGCCTCCCAGGCCTTCCCGGTCACGTCGTAGACCGGGTCGAGCCGGTTGGAGGCGGTCTCGTCGGGTCCGAAGAGCCGGAAGTTCCGGCTGACGTCGTTGAGCCGCATCACGTCCCGGAGGTACCGGCCCAACACCCGGGTCGACTCGGCAGTCTCCTTCCCGGGAGCGTCGACCTCCACGGCGTAGTCGGACATCGCCGGCAGCTCCAGGTCCCGCAGCAGGGTCCCCCCGTTGGCGTGCGGCGAGGCGCCCATGCGGCGTTCCCGGGCCGGCAGCCAGGACACGAGCGGGGGCCGGGGCGCGCCGGCGTCGTCGAACAGCTCCTCGGGGCGATACGACCGCAGCCACGACTCCAGGGCGGCGAGCTGGGCCGGGTCGGTGTGGGGGGCGGCCAGCGGAACCTGGTGCGCCCGCCACGTCCCCTCGATCGGCAGCCCGTCGAACTCCTTCGGACCGGTCCAGCCCTTGGGGGTGCGCAGCACGATCATGGGCCAACGCGGCCGGGCCCGAGCCGTCGTACCCGCGGTACGGGCCGAAGCCTGGATCGCTGAGATCTCGGTCAGCACCTGGTCAACGGTGGCGGCCATGGCCTGGTGGACCAGCGCCGGATCGTCCCCTTCGACCAGGTAGGGGGTGTACCCGTAGCCCTCGAGGAGCTGGCCGAGCTGCTCGTCGCCGATGCGGGCCAGGATCGTCGGGTTGGCGATCTTGTAGCCGTTGAGGTGGAGGATCGGCAGCACCGCGCCGTTGCTGGCCGGGTCCAGGAACACGTTCGAGTGCCAGGAGGTGGCGAGCGGACCGGTCTCGGCCTCGCCGTCGCCGACCACGCACCCCACGACCAGGTTCGGGTTGTCGAACGCCGCCCCGTAGGCGTGGGACAGCGCATAGCCCAGCTCGCCGCCCTCGTGGATCGACCCCGGCACCTGGGGGGCAACATGGCTGGGCACCCCGCCCGGGAACGAGAACTGCCGGAACAGCCGAGCCATCCCCGCTTCGTCCTGGCCGATCGTCGGGTAGATGCGCGAGTAGGTGCCTTCGAGCCAAGTGCAGGCCAGAAGGGCCGGTCCGCCGTGCCCGGGCCCGATCACGTACATCATCTCCCGATCGCTGCGCCCCAACGCCCGGGTCAGGTGGGCATAGATGAGGTTCAAGCCGGGACTCGTCCCCCAGTGCCCCAGCAGCCGGGGCTTCACATGGTCGGCGACCAGGGGCTCACGGAGCAGCGGGTTGGCCAACAAGTAGATCTGGCCGACCGAGAGGTAGTTCGCGGCCCGCCAGAAGGCATCGACGGCGGCAAGCTCGTCGGCGTCGAGGGGGGCGGAGTCGACGGTGCGCATACGAGCGCGGACCCTACCCAGCGACCGTGGTAGCACCTACGGAACTCCGGGGATGTTGGCGCGACCAGAGACAACCCTCCAGACTTCGACCACGAGTCTCGCCAGGAAAGTTGCATGACGAACGACGATCAGATCCGGACTCCAGACCAGAGACTGCGGGTGTTCGTCAGCTCCACCCTGGCCGAGCTGGCCGACGAGCGCACCGCGGTGGAACGGGCCATCACCGCGCTGCGCCTGTCTCCGGTGATGTTCGAGCTCGGCGCCCGGCCCCATCCTCCCCAGGAGCTCTACCGGGCCTATCTGGCCCAGAGCGACATCTTCGTCGGCCTCTACTGGCAGCGTTACGGCTGGGTCGGGCCCGGCATGGACATCTCCGGGCTCGAGGACGAGTTCCAACTCTCTGGAACGCTCCCCCGCCTGCTCTACGTGAAGACTCCGGCGCCTGATCGCGAGCCCCGACTGACCGCCATGATCCAACAGCTCCAGGCCGAGGGCACCGACTCGTACCGCTCGTTCCGTACGTCGCGGGAGCTCGGCCGCCTCGTCCGGGATGACCTCGCCCTGCTGCTCAGCGAGCGCTTCGCCGCGCCCCACTTTCCGCCGACGGCCAAGGCTCCCAGCCCGGCACCGGCGCGCCGGCGGTCGCTGCCGGTGCCGTCCACTTCCCTGGTCGGACGAGAGCAGGACATCGATCAGGTCGTCGCTCTGGTGGAGGATCCCGAGGTGAGGCTGGTCACCCTGACCGGACCCGGCGGCATCGGCAAGACCCGCCTTGCCATCGCCGTCGGCGAACGGCTGGAGGACCGCTACCCCGCCGGCGCGGTGTTCGTGCCGCTGGCGTCCATCCCCGAGCCCGGGCTGGTGCTGCCGCGCATCGCCGCCGAGCTGGATGCGGTGGTGGAAGGTGCCCACTCGTCCCTGGAGGTCCTGGTCGAACATGTCGGGGACACACCGACGCTGCTCGTTCTGGACAACCTCGAACAGGTCGTCGAGATCGGGCCGGAGCTCGACGAGCTGCTGGCCCGCTGCCCTGGTCTGAAGATCCTGGCCACCAGCCGCACCGTGCTGCGGTTGCGGGCCGAGCACGACTATCCGGTCGCCCCGCTGGCCGTGCCCTCGATCCCGGACACCTCGATCACCGAGCTGGCCACGCTGCCCGCGGTCGAGCTCTTCGTCGACCGGGCCCGAGCCGTACGCCACGACTTCGCCCTGACCGACGAGAACGCCCCAGCCGTGGCCGAGATCTGCCGACGCCTCGACGGACTGCCGCTGGCGATCGAGCTGGCCGCGGCCCGCACCCGGCTCCTCGAACCAAAGGCGCTGCTGGCCCGGCTCGGGAACCGTCTCGACGCCCTGGGTACCGGACCGGTCGACCTCCCCGAACGGCAGCGCACCCTACGGGCGACGGTGGAGTGGAGTGTCGAGCTCCTCGACGATGCCGAGCGGAAGATGCTGGCCACGCTGGCCGTGTTCGTCGACGGCTGGACCATCGACGCCGCTACGTGCGTCGCGGGGACCTCGGAGGACCGGACGCTCGATCTCCTCGACGCCCTCGTGGGCCACAGCCTCGTGCCCGTCGCCCAGGGTGACGACGGGCCCAGGTTCCGGATGCTCGGAGCCGTCCGGGAGTACGCCGCCGAACTGCTTGCCGCCACCCCGGACCTCGCCGATGTCGAACGGCGTCATGCCGAGTACTTCGCCGAGTTGGTGGACCAGGCCGATCGTCCCTTGCGCGGGACTGGGCAGCTGGAGTGGGCCACACGTCTGCAGACCGAGATAGGGAACCTGCGGCAGGCCGTCCGCTGGTTCTTCACCCATGACCTCGCGCCGCTGCCCCACTTCTTCCGCTGCCTGTGGCTGTTCTGGCAGCTGCGAGACCACATGACCGAAGCCCGGGCCTGGGTCGAGGAGCTGTTGTCCCGGGCCGCCACCTTGGGCGACCACGCCCAAGCCGAGCTGGCGTTCAGTTCGGCCGTTACGGCGATAGAGGTCGGGGACGACACCGGCGCCTTCTCCGCCGCCGATCAGATCACCGGGCTGCGGGGACGCATCGACGACCCGTCCCTCGCCAGCGACTTGCACCTCGTCATGTCGTGGATCCTGTCGATCAGCGGTGACTACGACGGCGCCCTGCAGGCCGCGTCGGACTCCCTCGATGGTGTGCAGGAGCTGGACGAGTCGTTCATGCTGGCCTCGGCGGTCATGACCCTCGGGATGCTGGAGACGACGATGGGTCGCTACGACGCGGCGCGACAGCATCTAGCCGAGCTCGACGAGCTGGGTGGGCAGATCCGTAGCATCGCGATCACATCGAGCGCGCGCGTACAGCTCGCCACGATCGCGGTCGATGAAGGCCGGCTCGACGAAGCTCGGGCCTTCCTGGACAAGGCCCTCGATGCGGAGGAGGACGCCGAGCTCCTCACCCAAACCGTGACGTTCGGCTTGGTGGCGTATGCCCAGCTCGCGCTGGCCGAGGGGTCGCCGCATGAGGCGGCCGTAGCCCTGGGGGCCGCCGACGGATTGCGGCGCCGCGCCGGGCTGCGGGTATGGCCGACGGCCCGTGGGTCCGAGGCCAACCTCCGCACCCAGGTGGAACGGGCCCTCGACCCCGGCGAGTTCAAGGACGCCTTCGCTGCCGGGTCCCAGCTGACCCGGCGCGAAGCGATGGCAATGGTGCGCCGCGCGGTGCGCGGCTCAACCGATGAGGCGGTCAGCTAGTTGTTGCCATTGGGCTAAGGCCTCGTCGTCCGGGAGGTCGGTGACAAGCGAGATGGCCACGTGGTCGGCGCCGGCTTCCAGCTGTTCGGTGATCCGGGCCGCCACGGCGTCGGCGTCGCCCCAGGCCACCAGGGAGTCGACCAGCCGGTCGTCCAGGGAGGCGATCTCGTCGTCGTTGAAGCCCTGCCGGTGGAAGCTGGCCTGGTAGAAGGGCGCCCGGCCCAGGAAGCCCAGCGGCTGCCGGGCCAGGGCCCGGGCCCGCTCCGGATCGGTCTCGACAGCCACGATCTGCTCGACCGCGAGGGTCTTGTCGTCACCCAGCCGAGCTCGCACTTGTCGCACGTACTCGGGGGTGACCAGAACGGGGAACACGCCAGAGGCGCGCTCGCGGGCGAGGTCGATCATGCGGGGTCCCAGCCCGGCCATGAGGCGGGCCGACGCCGGGATCCCGGCCGCGTCCAACCGGTCGAGATACTCATTCAGCGTGGCGAAGGGGTCAGCGGAGTGGGCACCGCCGAGGCCGAGGACGAAGCGTCCAGGATGGCTGGCCTCCAGCTCCTGGTGGAAAGCGATGACCTCGTCGGCGGGGAATTTGAACACGGGAAGGATGCCGCTGGCCACGCGCGCCCGTTTGGTGGTGGCCACTGCGGCGGCGAGCTGGCCCGGGTTGTCGAGCGGGCCGCCGGTGATCCAGATGGTGGAGAAGCCCGCCTGCTCCAGACCGACCGCCTGGTCGAGGTAGGCGGAGTCCTCCGTGGGGTTCACCACCGCTCCGACGGATCCCAACTCGATCTTGGACATGGGTCACCTCGTGTCTGGTTCGGCTACTCCCGCGCAACACGACCGTACCGGCACATGTTCCGCGGTTCCGCCGCTACTCGGTGATGGCCAGAGCCAGACGGGCGGCGGAGAACGAGATCAGCTGCTCGGCCGGGAACCGGTCCAGGGCCCGCCGTTCGCTGGTGAAGTGGTCGGCCAGACCGTTGAGCACCGACCACAGGAAGCTGGGGACCAGGCGTTCGTCCACCACCTTGCGGCCCTCGCGCCCGGCGGCCTCCCGGATGGCCTCCATCTGCACCCGGTTGTGCTCCCGGGTCGCGGCGCGCAGCTCGTCGATCAGCTCCCGCGGGAACGTGGCGACCTCGCCGTCGCCGGGATCGTGCCGTATCGCCGACCAGAGAGTGAAGTGTTGGCCATAGGTCCGGTAGAGCTCGAGGTAGTGCTCGATCACCCGGGACAGGAGCGTGGTGAGGTCGAGGCCGGCTTCGGCCACCGGCAGGAACGTCTCGGTGTGGGTGCGGATGGCCTCCGCATACAGCGTCGCGAACAGCTCCTCTTTGGTGGCGAAGTACGAGTACAGCGTGGCTGGACTGATCCCCGCACCCGCAGCCAGGTCGCGCATGTTCAGCGAGAGGTAGCCGCGGTCGGCGATGCGCGCCCGGGCCGCGTCGAGGATGTCGATGCGCCGCTGCTCCCGATCGCCCCATTTCGTGGGGGTCCGCCGTTTCGATGACCGCCCGGAAATTCGAACACTGTTTGATTCGAACACCGTTCGATTATACAGTGCCTCGGGAAGGGGGTCGTGAACATGGAGCTGTGGTCCATCCGGGTGCCTGAGGCCGGCACCTCTGTCGCCCAGGCCGAGCGGGCCGAGCAGCAGGGCTGGGACGGAATCGCCTTCACCGATTCCCAGAACCTGGTCGGCGATCCGTTCGTGGCCATCGCCCTGGGTGCCGCGGCCACCCGGAACCTGCGGTTTGCCACCGGCGTCACCAACGCCTTCACCCGCCATCCGGCCGCGCTGGCAACCGTCGCCGCCACCGTGCACGAGACCTCGGGCGGCCGCTTCGTCCTCGGGATCGGCCGCGGCGACAGCGCCTTGTTCCATCTGGGCCGCAAGCCCATGCCGGTGGCCCGGTTCATCGAGCGGGTCACCGATCTGCAGACCTATCTGGCCAAGGGGACCGTCGACTGCGAGGGCCATCCGAGCCGGCTGCAGTGGCTGGACCGGGCCCAGCAGGACAAGGTGCCGCTCGACATCGCCGCCTCCGGACCCCGGATCATCGACTTCGCGGCACGCACCGCGGAGCGGATCACGTTCGCGGTGGGCGCCGATCCCGAACGGCTGGCTTGGGCACTCGACCTGGCCCGCAAGGCCGCCGCGGATGCCGGCCGGTCCCCCGACGCCCTCTCCTTCGGCGCCTACGTCACGGTCGGGTGCCATCCCGACCTCGACATCGCCCGAGCGCTGATCGGCGGAGCGGTCGCCGCCTTCGCCCACTTCTCGTCCATGCCCGGATCCACTGGCGCAGGCCTGGGTGACGCCGACCGGGCGGTGGTGGCCGAGGTGGGTCGGCGCTACGACAGCAACGAGCATCTGAGCAACCGGGCCGCCCACAACGCCGCGCTCCAGCCCGAGTTCGTCGGCCGCTTCGCCATCGTCGGACCACCCGACCTCTGCGCCGAGCGCTTCGAGGCCTTGGCCGATCTGGGCATCGAGCGCTTCGTGGTGACCGGGCCGAGCTTCGGGGCCGACCGGGACCACGCCCGCACCGCCGCCCGCCTGCTCACCAACGAGCTGCTGCCCGCGTTACGAGAGGGAGTCTGACCGTGAGCCGACATGACCTGATCGTCCGTGGCGGCACCGTGCTCGACGGGACCGGAACTACGGCCCACCACGCCGACATCGCCGTCCGGGACGGTGTCATCACCCAGGTCGGCCGGGTGGATGGTTCCGCCGAACGCGTCGTCGACGCCGACGGTCTGCTGGTCACGCCGGGGTTCGTGGACATCCACGCCCACTACGACGGCCAGGCCTCGTGGGGTGAGCGGATGATCCCGTCGTCGTGGCACGGCGTCACCACCGTCGTGGTCGGCAACTGTGGGGTCGGGTTCGCGCCGGTCCGCCCCACCGACCACCAGCGGCTCATCGAGCTGATGGAGGGCGTGGAGGACATCCCGGGCGTCGTGCTGGACGAGGGCCTGTCGTGGGACTGGCAGACGTTCCCGGAGTTCATGGACACCATCGGCCGCCGCTCCTTCGACGTCGACGTGGCGCTGCAGGTCCCCCACGGCGCCCTGCGACTCCACGTCATGGGCGAGCGGGGGGCGGCCCGGGATCCCGCTACCGCTGAGGATGTGGCCGAGATGGCCAGGCTGGCCCGGGAGGCCGTTGAGGCCGGGGCGCTCGGGTTCACCACCTCGCGCACCCTCAACCACCGCACCAGCCGGGGCGAGCCCACCCCAACGCTGACCGCTGGAGCCGACGAGCTCGTCGGCATCGCCCGGGCCATCGGTGCCACCGGGCACGGCGTGCTGCAGGTGGTCTCCGACTTCGCCGACGTCGGCGCGGAGTTCGGGCTGTTCCGCCGCATGGCCGAGGAGTCCGGACGGCCGCTGTCGTTCTCGCTTGTGCAGACCCGGGGCCAGGGCTGGCGCCGTCAGCTCGATCTGCTGAGCGAGGCCAACGCCGACGGCGTGACCATGTCGGCCCAGGTGGCGCCCCGGGCGGTCGGACTGCTGCTCGGGTTGCAGTGCACCCTCCACCCCTTCCTCACCAACCCCGTCTTCCGGGAGATCTCGGGCCTTACCCTCGACGAGCAGGTTGCGGCGCTCGGCGAGCCCGCCTTCAGGGAACGCCTGCTGGCCGCGGCGCGCGACCGGCGCAAGGGCCGGCTGCTCGACTCCTTCGAGGCCATGTACGCGCTCGGCGACCCGCCCGACTACGAGCCGGATCCGGCCACCAGCCTGGCCCGGCAGGCCGAGCGCAGTGGGCAGGACGTGCTGGACCTGGCTTACGACCACCTGCTGGTCGACGGCGGCCGGGCCTTCCTCTACGTGCCGCTGCTCAACTACGCCGACGGGAACCTCGACGCCGCCGGCGAGATGCTGGCCCATCCCCACACCGTCCCTGGGCTGGCCGACGGCGGCGCCCATGTCGGAACCATCTGCGACGCCAGCTTCCCCACCACCCTGCTGACCCTGTGGGGGCGGGATCGGGACCGGGGCCGGCTCGACCTGCCCTACCTGGTGCAACAGCACACTCGGGACACCGCCCGCACCGTCGGGCTGCTCGACCGGGGCGTGCTCGCTCCCGGCTTCCGGGCCGACATCAACGTGATCGACTTCGACCGCCTTACCGCCCGCCGGCCCGAGATGTGGCACGACCTGCCCGCCGGCGGTCGACGGCTGGTGCAGACCGCCGACGGCTACGTCAGCACCATCGTGGCCGGCGAGGTCACCTACGAGAACGGGGACGCGGTCGGTCCGCTGCCGGGCCGGCTGATCCGTGGTCCCCAACCCGCACCTACTACCGGAGGAGCCCCATGACCGCCACCGACGCCAGCTCCGTGACCCCGCTCGAACCCGGCTGCGAGTGGCGCAGCGACGAGGTCGGCGAGCGCTACATCTTCCAGCTGACCGATGCCCACATCGCCGAGCTGGACGCTGCCCTGGTCGAGGCGGAGAGCCAGACCGACGATGTGCTGGACATCACCCGCGCCACGTTCCCGCTGCCGACCCTCGGCCCCGAGCTCGCGGCGATCACCGACGAGCTGATCAACGGCCTTGGCATGGTGCTGATCCGGGGCGTGCCGGTCGAGAAGTACAGCAAGGAGCGGGCGTCGGCCATCTATTGGGGCGTCGGCACCTACCTCGGACGACCCTGGCCCCAGAACGCCAAGGGTCACCTGCTCGGCGATGTCACCGACCAGGGCAAGGCGGTCACCGACCCCACAGCCCGGGGCAACGAGCTGGGCCAGATCCCGCTCCCGTTCCACTCCGACGGCTCAGATCTGGTCGGGCTGTTCTGCCTCGACTCCGGGGCGAGCGGGGGCGACAGCCTCGTGGCCAACGCGGTGACGATGCACAACGACCTGGTGCGCGCCGAGCCCGAGCTGGCCGCCGCGCTGTACGAGGCGTTCCCCTACGACCTGCGGGGCGAGCAGGCCCCCGGGGCCCGGACCTGGTACACGATGCCGGTCTTCAACCGGCGGGCCGACCGGTTGTTCGTGCGCTACATCCGGCCGTACATCGAGTCGTCCCGGCGCCACGACGACGCTCCCCGGCCGAGCGCTGTAGGACGGGCGGCGATGGACCGGCTCGACGCCATGTGCGCGGATCCCCAGTACCACGTGGCCATGGGGCTGCGTTCGGGCGACATGCAGTTCGTGAACAACTACCACGTGCTGCACTCACGCGCCGCCTACCAGGACGACCGGCCGGCGGGGAGGATCCGCCACCTCAAGCGGCTGTGGCTCGAGACCGACATCCTTCACGACGAGGACAAGCCGGAACGGTTCCGCCTCGGCGCCCACACCACCGCTAGTTATTGGGCCAGCAAGGGGCGGACCAAGAGCGAGGTGCCGGTCTAGCGCTAGCGCTGAACCGTCAGGTTGAGCAGGCCGAGGTAGCCGTAGGCCTCCTGGGAGAGGCTCAGCACCGTGGCCTCCTCGAACATGCTGTCGGTGTCGTTGAACGTGTCCTGCCCGGTGTGGCTGGCATACGGCTCGGCGCTGTAGACCCCGGTGGTCACGGCGTCGTCGAAGTACAGCTGGGTGGTGAGCAACTCGGTGCTGCTCAGCAACACCTTGGTGTGGAGATGGGCAGTACGGGTCCGGTACCAGCCGGGATAGATGGTGACGAAGGCGACGATGCCGTTGGCATCGGTCACCTGGGTGCCGCGGCAGTAGGTCTGGCCGGTCGTGTCCCCGGTGCGTTGGCCGTAGCCGGAGTAGAGGCCCTGCGCATCGCAGTTCCACAGCTCGACGGCGGCGTCGGGGATGGGGGTGCAGCTCTCGTCCAGCACCCGGAGCCCCAACCGGAGGGCGGCGCCCGGCTGGTCCTCCCGGATGTCGCTGCGGAGGGCATCAACCTGCAGGTACGACGGACCGGCGATCGTCTCCGGGGTGAGGGCGCAGGCGTTAGCACCCTCGAACCGCCCGGCCAGGGCGTTGGCCCCGAAGGCTGGGACCGTCGCGGTCGTCGTGGACGTTGTGGTCGTTGTCGCCGGCGCCGCAGCAACCCCCGGCGCGGGGGCACTGGTCGTAGGAGCCCCAGCTGACTCCTCGCTGGCCGCGGCGCAGGCACCCACCAACCCGCCGACCCCGGCCACCCCCAGGACGCGAAGAAGCCGACGACGATCGATCTGGGACCACACGACCGCCGACGGTACCGCCCCCACCACCTTCAGTCAGTGAGTTGCGGACCTATATAGCGGGCTCCGCCCGCTCCAGACTCACCGCTGGCTACGCCAGCTCCGTGACGCGGGCTATGCCCGGGCGTCGATGTCCCCACGCCGGAGAGCTGGCCTCGAGAGGCCGCTTCGCCCGACGTTCGACCAGATGGCGAGATTTCTCTTGGGTTTCTGGGATCGGGACCCCCGAAATTGTCAGACCCCCTGAGGATGATGGGGGCATGTTCAACGAAGAGCTGCACCGCCTGGGGGAGGAGCTGGCCGAGCTAGTCGCCGGTCTCGATCCCGATGCTGTGGCTCTTGCGGACGCCCCGGAGGTGTGGGCGGGGTTCCAGCGGATCACCCGGCTCGCCGAGGCCGCCACCGTGGTGTTGTCCCGCCGAGTGGACGAGTCGGGGGTGTGGCGGCAGGCCGGGGAACGCGATGCCGCCACCTACATGGCGCGGCGTTCTGGTTCGTCGATCGATGCGGCCCGCCGGAAGCTCGCCACCTCCAAACGACTCTGCGACCTACGCGCGACCCGGACCGCGTTGCTGGGTGGGGATGTCTCGGCCAGCCAGGGTGAGGCCATCGCGGACGCCGCAGCTGTGAACCCCGACGCCGAGCAGAGGTTGCTCGGCGTTGCGGGCCGGTCGTGTCTGGCCGAGCTGCGCGCGGAGTGTCTGCGGGCCAAGTCCAGCGGCGACCCCGACCCCGACACCACCCATGCCCGGATCCATGCCGAGCGGCGGCTCCGGATCCGCACCGACGCCGAAGGAGCCTGGTGCCTGGAAGCCCGCGGCACCGCTGAGGACGGCGTCATGGTCAACCTCGCCCTGGAGCCATTGATCACGGATCTGTTCAACCAGACCCCGAAAGGTGAAGCCCCGCCCCGGCGGGAAACCCTGGCCTTCGACGCCCTCATCGGACTCGCCCGCCAACCCCTCGAACACCAGCCCGAGCCGACTCCGGGGTCCCTGCCGCGGCGGCGTCGCCGGAAGTTTCGGGGTGCGACCACGCCCAACTACACGGCCCTGCTCCGCCTCGACCTCACCGCCCTCACCCGCGGCCATGTCGAGGACGGCGAGTTGTGTGAGATCAGCGGTATCGGACCCATCCCCGTTTCGGTGGCCCGACGCCTGTTGGGGGACTCGGTGCTGCATCTGGTCCTGACCAAGGGTGTCGATGTCGCCAACATCACCCACCTGGGGCGGGGACCCAACGCCGTCCAGCGCCTCGCATTGTTGTGGGAGGAGCCTGGCTGCACCGCCCTGGGCTGTGCCAGCACCCTCGTCGAAGCAGACCATCGCATCGACTGGGCTCAGACCCACCACACCCGATTAGGCGAAACCGACCTGTTCTGCGACCACCACCACGACCTCAAAACCAACCACGACTGGGCCCTCGTCGACGGCCAGGGCAAGCGACCCATGGTCCCACCCGTCGATCCCCGCCACCCCAACCACAAACACAAAGCCCCAGTTGGCTGAACCCAGCCCAACACGAACGTTCCCTCAACCAACCCGCCGCTACGCGCACCCCCGAGCGCGCCGGCCACCCCCGCTCTTTGAAAACTTCATAGAGGCCCGGCGTCTTCCCGGTCTCGTCGGAGGGAATACCTCCGTTTGGGAATCGTGACGATGCTGATCATCGGGCTCTTCGCCGGTGCCGCCGCCCGGCTGGTCGTCCCAGGACGAGATCACCTCGGGTGACCGGAAGGCTGCTCCTCGGCCTGGCCGGTTCCGTCATCGGCGGCGTGCTGGCGGTCGCCTTCACCGGTCGGACCCCGGAGGACTTCCACATGGCCGGCCTCCTCGGCTCGGTCGTCGGTGCGATCGCGGCGCTGCTCGTCTACCGGATGCGCCAGCCGCGAGGGCTCCTCTCCCGACGCCGGGACGCCCGTCTCTGACCCTGCGGGCAGTCCCGGCGAAGCCATCCCGCACGACGCCTCCCGGCTCCGGCCCCCTACCCGGCTTGGGGGGAGTACGTTCCGGGCGGACAGGCAGGGGGGCGGGCATGACACCGACAGCGGAGCAGCAACGGATCTCGGTGGCGCGGGTGACGATGGGTGTCGGGCTCGGGGTCCTGTCCGGAGCACTCGCCGTCGTCGCTGCGCCCCATCACGGGTTGGGCTGGCTGGTCCTCGTCGCCGGGGTGCCGATGCTGGTGGCCCAGTTCCACGTGCTGCCGGCCCGGCTGTCCGGAGTGGCTCCGGCCCTGGCCTACGGCATCGCCGCCTGGGGGACGGCGGCCGTGCTGGTGGCTGACCGGAGCAAGTACAGCGAGACGTTCATCTGGGCCGCCATCGTGGGGTTCGGGCTGGTGGCCGGGGTCGCCGGACGCGTCGAGCGGGCCCTGTGGGACGCCATCGACTACCGCTGGTGGGTCGCCGCCGCCCCACTGGCCTGGGGCCTCCAAGCCATGGTGCGCATCCGTCTCCCCGGAGCCGGCACCGACGGCTTCATCGTCCACGACCTGTTCCGTCACCCCTCGGTGCTGCAGCCGGTCGGCGTGGTCGGCGTCGTCGGTCTGGAGATGGCGATCGTGCTGGTCAACGTGGTCATCGCCGCTCTGGTGATGAGCGCCCTACGACATGAGGGGTTCCCCCGGAAGAGGGCCCTTCGTCTCGGGGGTGGATTGGCCGCAGGGCTCGCCATCTGGGTCGGATGGAGCTTGGCTCTGTTGGACGATCCCCCGACCACCGTGCGGATCGCCGCGGTCCAGCCCAACCTCGACTCCGGTGGGATCCTCTTCGCAACATCGGGGGGCGAGCCCGACCTGGGGCCGTACACCGAGCTGACCGAGCGGGCCGTCGACGACGG
>DASXTK010000257.1:0-12043 GCA_036505485.1 Acidimicrobiales bacterium | reverse complement strand
CGCATCGAGCTGCCGGGCATGGACGACGGCGAGGTGGCTGACAGCATCATCGAAGAGCTGGCCATGGTGAAGACCCTGCGCGGGGTGGTCGAGTGCATCGTCGATCACCGCGACAGCGTCGACCCGGTCCCGGCCACCCCGGTCTTTGAAGAAGAAAGGTTGGAACCCAACCTTTCTTCTTCAAAGAAGGGAGTGGGAAAGGTGCTGCGCTACGTCCCGCGGCCGGTGCAGCTGCCCAAGGCCCGGGCCACCCGTTCGCTGGCCGATGCTGGGGTCGCGGTGGTGGCCGACATGTCCAGCCCGGTAGCCGCTCGCCTCGCCGAGCTGCTGAAGGCCGAGGACGCCATCGCTCACCTGGTCGGACCCACCGACCCGCTGCCGGACCACATCCGCTATCTGGTCGACCTGACCGCGCTCTCGTCGGGGGACGGAACACAGGACGAGGCGATCGTCCGCCAGTTCGAACGGCTCCGGGCCGCGGCGTTGGCCGAAGTCGGGGACATGCTCGTGGTGACCGGGCTCGGTGGCTCGTTCGCTCTGCCCGGTGGGAAGAACGGGTCGCACCCGGCACCATGGGAGCTCGCCTTCTCCGCCTTGTGCACCAGCGCCGGAGCCCAGGGCCTGGTGCGGACCTTGGCGCTGGAGTTCCCGGGCCTGCGCCCCCGGCTCGTCGACGTGTCGGCCGGCGCGGATCCGCTGGCGGTGTCTCGCCAGGTGATGGCCGAGCTGCGCTGCGGGGACGAGGCCCCGCTGGAGGTGGGCTACGCCAGTCGCCGGCGCCACACGATCGAGCTGGTCGCCAGCACGTTGGATCTGACGAGTCCATCCGAGCACGGCGACGAACCGGATGCCAGCGGCAGCCCGGACAAGCGCAACGACCTGCACCTCGGTCCCCACGCGGTGGTGCTCATCACCGGCGGCGCCCGGGGCATCGGCGCTCGCTGCGCCATCGGCCTGGCCCGCCGGTTCCACTGCGTCATCGAAGTGGTCGGGCGGGCCCTGCTGCCCAGCGACGAGGAGCCGGCCGACCTAGCTGGCGCGGTCGACCCGGTGGCCGTGCGCCGGGCCATCATCGAGCGGGGTGAGTACGGTCGGCCCAGCGAGATCGAGTCCGAGGTGTCCCGGGTCCTCGCCGCCCGCGAGATCCGCGCCACCCTGCAGGAGCTGCGCCTGCATGCCGCGTCGGTCGATTACCACACGGTCGACGTCCGTGATGTAGACGCCCTGGCCGCGCTGGTGGAGGGGGTCCGCAAAGTACACGGCCGGCTCGACGGCGTCGTCCACGCGGCCGGAGTGGTCGAGGACAAGCGGATAGCGGACAAGACCACCGAGTCGTTCGCCCGGGTGTTCGACACCAAGGTGCGGGCGGCCGAGCTCCTGGCCGATGCGCCCGACTTCGGCGGCTTCGCGGTGTTCTTCGGCAGCGTGGCCGGGGTGTTCGGCAACGTCGGCCAGGTCGACTACGCCGCGGCCAACAGCGTGCTGGACGTCCTGGCCCGCAGCCGCAGCGGCGTCAACGACCCCCGGCGGCGCCAACGTCGGCTGCTGTCGGTCGACTGGGGCCCGTGGTCCGGCGTCGGCATGGTCACACCCGAGCTCGCCCGGGAGTACGGGCGTCGCGGTGTGGCCATGATCGACGCCGACGCGGGCGTGGCCTGCCTCCTGGCCGAGCTGGGCCACGGCGCCCGGGATCCCCAGGTCGTGTTGATGTGCGGCCCCGCCGAATGACCACACCCCTTGACGACGCAGTGGCCATCGTGGGGATGGCCGCGGTGTTCCCCGGAGCGCCCGACCTCGATCGCTTCTGGCGCAACGTGGTCGAAGGCGTCGATGCCGTCGGGCCGGTGCCGGCCGATCGGGTCGATCCGGTGTTCTTCGCCGACGGGGACCAGCTGGATGTCGACCGCTTCTACTGCCGTCGAGGTGGGTTCATCGACGCCGCGCAGCCGTTCGATCCGACCGAGTTCGGGATCATGCCCATCGCCGTGGCCGAGGCCGAGCCCGACCAGATGCTGGCCCTGGCCACCGCCACCCGGGCCCTGAGTGACGCCGGCTTCGGCACAGGCCTGGATCCGACCCGGACCGGCATCATCCTCGGCCGCGGCGGTTACATCACCCCGGCCATCGGCCGGCTGCATCAGCGGGTGCGCACCGCCCACCAGCTGGCCGAGTGCGTCCGGGAGCTGCTGCCGGACCTGCCCGATGCCCAGATCGCCGGGTTGCGGGGCCAGTTCCAGGCCGCCTTCGGGCCGCCCCATCCGGAAGCCTCGATCGGGCTGGTGCCCAACCTGGTGGCGTCGCGGGTGGCCAACCGGCTCGACCTGCGGGGCCCGGCCTACACCGTCGACGCCGCCTGCGCCTCGTCGCTGATCGCGGTGTCCCACGCGGTCCAGGAGCTGACCGCCGGGCGCTGTGACGTGATGCTGGCCGGCGGGGTGCACCACTGCCACGACGTGACCCTGTGGAGCGTGTTCACCCAGCTCCGGGCCCTGAGCCCCAGCGGGGAGATCCGGCCCTTCGACCGTCGGGCCGACGGCATCCTGATCGGTGAGGGCACCGGCATCGTCGTCCTCAAACGGCGGAGCGACGCCGAGCGCGATGGCGACCGCATCTATGCGCTGATCCGTGGGGTGGGCGTGGCCAGCGACGGCCGGGCCACCACCCTCATGAGCCCCACCGTCGACGGCCAGGTGCTGGCGGTCGAGCGGGCGTGGGAGGCCGCCGGGGCCGACCCGGCCACGGTGGGGCTGATCGAGGCCCACGGCACCGGCACCCCGGCCGGGGACGCCGCGGAGATCGCCACCCTGCGCCGGGTCTTCGACCCGGACGGCGCCGATCCTGGGAAGCGTCAGCCCGTCGGGATCGGCTCGGTGAAGTCGATGATCGGCCACGCCATGCCGGCGTCGGGCATCGCCGGGCTGATCAAGACCGCGCTGGCGGTGTTCCACCAGGTCCTGCCGCCGAGTCTCCACTGCCAGGAACCCCACCCCGACCTGGCCGGAACCCGGTTCGATGTGGTCCAGTCCGCCCAGCCGTGGGACCGTAACGGCTCCCCTCGCCGGGCGGGCGTCAACGCCTTCGGCTTCGGCGGCATCAACGCTCACGTGGTGTTGCAGGAGTCGTTCTGTGACCGGGATGCCGCGCCTCGGCGCGGCATCCAGGTCACAGAACGGAAGGGGTGGGCTCCGCCGCCGATGTTCGTGTGGGCCGGAGAGCGGGTGGACGACCTGGTCTCGGTTCTGGAGGACGAGAAGCGGGTGCTGGCTGGAGCGCTTCCCGCTGGTCCCGAAGGTCCGGTGCGGTTGGCAATCGTGGAGCCGACGCCCAAGCGGGTGGCGCTGGCCCGCAAGGTGGTGGCTCGGGGCCAGGCGTGGCGGGGTCGCAACGACCTCTGGTTCAGCCCCGAGGGGCTGATCACCCAGGGCGGAAAGGTCGCCTTCACCTTCCCCGGGGTCGAGCCGACCCTGGCCCCGGAGCTGGAGGATGTGTCCGCCCACTTCGGCATCGTCGAGACCGAGGCGCCGGTGGCCACCGAGATCGGCCGGCACGGCATGGGCATCATCCGGGTGGGGCGGCTGCTGGTGGAGGCCATGTCCCGGCTCGGCATCGAGCCCGACGTGATCGCCGGGCACAGCCTGGGTGAGTGGACCGCGATGATCGAGTCCGAGTCGGTGCCGCCCGAGGTGGTCGACCTGTTCGTCGGTGGTCTGGTCGCGGGCCAGCTCGTCTTGCCCGACCTGGTGTTCCTGGCCGTGGGCTGCAGCGCCGAGCTGGCCCGGGAGGTGGTCGCCGATCTCCCCGACATCGTTGTCTCCCACGACAACTGTCCCCACCAGGCCATCGTCTGCGGGATCGAGGGCTCGGTGGCGGTGGCCCAGGAGCGGTTCAAGGTTCAGCGGGTGATGGGCCAGGTGCTGCCGTTCCGCACCGGGTTCCACACCCCGATGTTCCAGGACTACATGGCCCCCTTCGTGCAGTGCCTGGGCGGCCTGCCCCTGGCCGCGCCGCGAGTCCCGCTGTGGTCGTCGATCACCGCAATGCCGTTCCCGTCCGACGAAGACCAGATCCGGGCGCTGGCCCTCCGGTTGTACGTCGAACCCGTCCGGTTCCGTGAGCTGGTCCAGAACCTCTACGCCGACGGGGTGCGGCTGTTCATCCAGCCCGGCCAGGGCAGCGTGGTCGGGTTCATCGGCGACACCCTGCGGGAGCACGACCATCTCGCCATCGCCGGTGCCGTCCCCAACCGCTCGGGGATGGAACAGCTCACCCGGGTGGTCGCCGCCCTGTATGTCGAAGGTGCCGAGGTCCGTTTCGATCAGCTCTTGGCCATGTCCCGGGCCGACGTCCCGGCCGTGTGTAGTCCCCCCGCGGCCGGGCGTTCGGGGGACGCCCTGCGCTTCGACGCCGCGCTGATCCGCGGCAGCCTCCAACCGCTCGACCTCGGTTCCCGCCCGTCGTCACCCCTGCCCGAAGGGGAGTTCGGGGCCACCCTGCGCCTGATCGAGGAGGCGGCTCGGGTGGTGATGGAGGCCGCGGAGCATTCATCCACCCCCACTCCGGCACCGACAGCACCCACCGAGCTGCGCTGGCGGCGGCGGTTCACGGTCGAGGACGAGCCGGCGCTGGCCGACCATGCCTTCTTCCGCCAGCCCCCCGGTCGGAGCACGTTGGCCGACCGGTTCCCGGTGGTCCCCATGACCATGATGGTCGAGGTCATGGCCGGGGCGGCCCAGCACCTGGCCCCGGATCGCCTGGTGATCGGGCTGCAGCAGATACGGGCGCTGCGCTGGCTGCCGGTCGATCCCCCGACGGACGTGGACATCACCGCCGCCTTCGTCGGGACCGACCACGACCGGGTCAGGGTGTCGATAGACGGCTATGCCCGGGCAACGGTCCTGCTGGGCGACCGCTATCCCAACCCGCCGGAGACCCTCGATCTCGAGCCGCTGCAGGACGAGGGCCCAGCACCGCAGAACGCCGACCAGCTCTACGACGAGCGCTGGATGTTCCACGGTCCGCGCTATCAGGGCGTGTCGGAGATCCGGACGATGGGGCGCGACGGCGTGCGGGGCCGGGTCACCGCGCTGCCGGCTCCGGGGGCCCTGCTCGACGCCGCCGGGCAGTACGTCGGCTACTGGATCATGGTCAACGCCAGCGAGGACCGCATCGCCCTGCCGATGCGGATCGACCGCATCGACTTCTACGCCCCGCCCCCCGAGATCGGCACGCAGCTCGAGGTGACCGTGCGATTCACGGAAGTGACCGTGGAGGACATTCGGGCCGACATCGAGCTGGTGCAGGACGGCGTCCTGTGGGGGCGCATGGCCAGCTTCACCGACCGCCGCTTCGACACCACCGAGCCGCTGTTCCGGGTGATCCTGTTCCCCGAGGTCAACGGGCTGGCCGAACCGGCCGCCGACGGCTCCTGGATCATCGGCGAGCACTGGCGTTCCAGCGCCTCCCGTGAGCTGGTGATGCGGCGCTACCTCAGCGGACCCGAGCGGGCCGAGTACGCCCAGCTCGATCCTCTGGCCCAGCGGGACTGGCTGCGGTCCCGGGTGGCGTTGAAGGACGCGGTCCGAGCATGGTTGTGGGACCGCGGCGCCGGGCCCCTGTATCCGATCGAGATCGAGGTCGGCGTCGACGACCAGGGCCAGCCGGTCGTCCACGGCCCCGACGGTGTGGCGCCCCGCGTGCGTCTCACGCTGCGGGCCGAGGACGCCGTCGTCGTGGTCGACGAGCCGACGCCCACGTCCACGTCCGTCCGCAGCCTCAGCCACTCCGACACAGGAAGGTGATCCCATTGCCCACACCATCATCCGCACACCACCCGACCGCGGCCTCACTCGATCCGGACCGGATCCTGGAGGGCATGCGGTTGATGATCGCCGAGGTCATCGGCGAGGGCTACGACCTCGACCTGGACATCACCCGCGACACCTCGTTCGCCGAGGACATCGAGATCGAGAGCATCGAGTTCGTGGCCTTCGGGGAGTTGCTGCGCGAGACCTACGACGAGCGGGTCGACCTGGTCGCCTGGTTCGGCGAGATGGACGTCGACCAGATCATCGCCCTCACCGTGGGCGAGGTCGTCGACTACGTCGTGCGGTGCACGAGCTGACGCGGAGCTGACCCGATGCCATACCTCGACGTCAACGGCCTCCGGTTCCACTACCAGCGAGTGGGTGCGGGGGACGCGGCCGACGCCACCGTGGTGATGCTCCACGGGATGCTGGTCGACAACCTGTCCAGCCTCTACTACACGACGGCTCCGGCGGTCGCCGACTTCGCCGACGTGCTGCTCTACGACCTGCGGGGCCACGGCCGCACCGAACGTCCGCCCAGCGGATATGGGCTGGACCAGGGGGTCGACGACCTGCTGGCCATGCTGGACCTGCAAGGGATCTCCCGGCCGGTGTACCTGCTGGGCAACAGCTACGGCGGCACCATCGGTCTGGCCACGGCCCAGCGCTACCCCGAGCGGGTGGCCGGTCTGATCCTCATCGAGGCCCACTTCTCGGTCGAGGGCTGGAGCGAAGAGTTCGCCAAGGACCTGGAGCTGGCCGGATTCGGGCTCGACGCCGAGGACATGCAGCGCTGGCTGGACGCCCACGCCGGTCGCAAGATCAACAAGCTGGCCGACCAGGCTCTGTCGCTGGTCGGCCAGACCAGCATGATCGCCGACCTGCGGGGGGCTCCAACCCTGCATGCCGACGCCCTGCGGGCCATCGACTGTCCGACCATCGCCATCTACGGCGAGTACTCCGACGTCATCGACCGGGCCCACGACCTCGAGGCCCTGCACCCCTGCTGCGAGATGAACATCATGCTGGACTGCTCGCACTCGGCCCTGATGGAGGCCACGATCACGGTGCGGAGCCTGGTCCGGGACTGGCTGATCCGCAGGGCGGCCGGTGAGGAGAGCACCAGCCGGACCACCAAGGTGCGGGTGCGGGAGGGCGAGGGCTCGGGCGAGGAGCATCGCAGCACCGTGGAGATGTACAAGGCCGAGTTGCGGCGTCGGCACGCCCTGGTGGCCGAGGCCAAGGCGGCCGGGATCCGAGCCGTCGAGGCTCGGGCCGTCGATGCCGACGGCGGGGCGGGCTGAGGGCGTGGGTCGGTTCCTGTTCGTCGTGCCGCCGTTGGTCGGCCATGTGAACCCGACGGTGTCCGTGGGCCGGGAGCTGGCGGCCCGGGGCCATCGGGTGGCGTGGACCGGGCATCCCGAGGTGGTGGAGCCCCTGCTGCCGGCGGGCGCCAACTTCCTGCCGGTGGATGTCGCCCTGCCCGATGTGGTCCTGGAGGCCATCGCCAACCAGCCGACCCGGGGGCTGCGGGGTCCCGCGGCGCTCAAGTTCCTGTGGCAGGACTTCCTGGTGCCGTTGGCTCGCACCATGTTGCCGGGCGTACAGGCCGCGGTCGACGGGTTCGTGCCCGATGTCGTGGTGGTGGACCAGCAGGCCATCGCCGGCGCCGCGGTCTGCGAACGCCTGGGCGTCCCCTGGGTCACCACCGCCACCACCTCGGCCGAGCTGACCGATCCGTTGCGCACCATGCCGGTGGTCGGGGCCTGGGTCCGGGCGTTGCTGGCCCAGTTCCTGCGGGAGGCCGGGCTGCCCGACTCGGTCGCCGGCGAGCTGGACCCCCGGTTCTCACCCACGCTGGTGCTGGCCTTCTCCACCGCGGCCCTGGTGGGTGATGTTGCCGGGTTCCCGGACCACTACGCCTTCGTGGGTCCCTCGATCGAGGATCGTACCGAGGAGACGCCCTTCGACTGGGGTTGGCTGGACGCCCGGCGGGCGCTGGTCCTGGTCTCGCTGGGCACCCTCAACTGGGCGGTCGGCGTGCGGTTCTTCGGCGTCGCGGCCCAGGCCCTGGCCGCCCTGGACGTCCAGGGCGTGATCGTCGCCCCGCCCGATCTCGTGCCCGATGCGCCGCCCAACGTGCGGGTGTTTCCCCGGATTCCCCAGCTCGCCCTGCTGCGTCGGGCCGCGGCCGTGGTCTGCCACGGCGGACACAACACCGTGTGCGAGGCCTTGGCCGAAGGCGTTCCGCTGGTCGTGGCGCCGATCCGTGACGACCAGCCGATCATCGCCCAGCAAGTGGTCGATGCCGGCGCCGGGCTGCGGATCAAGTTCGGCCGAGTCCGACCCGACGGGTTGAGCCGGGCCCTGCACCAGGTCTTGACCGAACCGACGTTGCGAGCGGGCGCGGTCCGGGTGCGTGACTCGTTCGCCGAGGCCGGAGGACACCGGGCCGCCGCCGACCGTCTGGTCCGGCTGCTCGCACCCGCACCCGGCACGACTGCTCCTCGGCTCGTTGGAGGCACGGCATGAACAGGAAACGGACCCGCTGGCTCTGGCCGGCCTTCACCGCCGGCATCGTGGTCAACGGCCTGCGGCTGCGCAGCCGCATCGACGCCATCGGGGTGCTCGAGTGGACCGACGTGCCGGTGGCACCGACCCACCGCTTCGTGACCGCGGCCGGCGTGACCCTCGACGAGGCCACCAAGCGGGCGGCCAGCCAGCACGCCTTGCACCACGGTCTCGATGCCGTGGACCTCGTCCCGGTGGACCTGCCGATCGAGCGGCTGCTCGATCTGGTCCGTCTGATCGACACCCACCACTACCGGGAGGATCCGCTCGTCGCCGGTAGAGGAGCCCTGCACGCCCTCCTGGTCACCGCCGATCTGGCCGAGCGGATGGGTCTCGACACCGTCGCCGACCTGGACCCGGTGGCGATGCTCCAGCTCACGGCCAAGGTCAAGCGGTACGCGGCCACCAGCAGCGATCTGGCGTTCTCGCCCTGGCTGCGGGCCGCCGCCGATGATCCGAGCAACGATCTGGCCTGTCTGGAGGCCATCTTCGCCTTCGGTATGCCGGTGGTCGTGGGCACCAAGGCAGTCGAGCTGGCGCTCCTCGGGCTGGGCGCGGTCAGTCGCCGTCCCGCGGCCCGAGCGGCCGCGATCGCCTATGCGTTGCAGCCGTTGCTGGCCGTGACCGGCACCGCGGCGATGCCGCGCGATCTTCCCGGTCGAGCGCCTCGACGGGTGCTGGCGTCGGCCGGGGATCTGGTCCGGGCGGTGCGCCTGCGACCGCGTCCGGGACCCGACGACGAGCTGGACCGCCGTCGGGCCGAGTACGCCGGGCTCCTGGCGGATGGGACAGATCGGTTCTTCGAACCTCCCCGGTCCGACTGCCCGCTGTGTGGCTCCGAGCGGTTGAGTCAGCAGGTCGAGGTTCCCGACATGTTGCAATGCAAGCCCGGACGGTTCCGGCTCGACCGCTGCGGGGGCTGTGGGCACATCTTCCAGAACCCCCGGCTCACGCCCGACGGACTCGACTTCTACTACCGCGACTTCTACGACGGGTTCGGGGAGGAGCAGACCGAGCTGATGTTCAGCACTGGAGTCGGGTCGTACCGGGGCCGGGCCGAGATGGTGCACGGGGTGGCCGAACCCCGTCGTTGGCTTGACGTCGGCGCCGGGCACGGCCACTTCTGTCTGATCGCTCGGTCCCGCTGGCCCAAGACCGTGTTCGACGGGCTGGACATGAGCGACAGCATCGAGGACGCGGCCCGCCGGGGCTGGATCGACCAGGGCTACCGGGGCATGTTCCCCGACCTCGCCGACGACCTGGCCGGTCAGTACGACGTGGTGTCGATGCACCACTACCTGGAGCACACGCGCGAGCCGGCGACCGAGCTCGACGCGGCCCGTGTTGCGCTCGAACCCGGTGGCCTCCTGCTCATCGAGCTCCCGGACCCCGATTCGTGGCTCGGGCGGCTCCTGGGTCGGTTGTGGGGTCCCTGGTTCCAGCCCCAGCACCAGCAGTTCCTTTCGGTGGAAAGGCTGGAGAAGCTGCTGGCCGAGCGGGGCTTCACCACCGTCGTGTGCCAGCGGGACAAACCCCATCAGCCCTGCGACCTGGTGTTCGGGGTCTATCTGCTGATCAACCATCTGGCCCCGCCGGTCGACGCGCCGTGGTTGCCGGCTCCGAGCCGCTGGGCCCGGTGGCGGCGGGCTGGGGCCTTCGTGGTCGGAGCGCCGTTCCTCATCGTCGCCATCACGCTCGACCGGGTGCTGGCCCCGCTGCTGAGCCGGTTGGGTGCCTCCAACACCTACCGGTTGCTGGCCCGTGCACCGGTCTGGACTGGAGACCGCGATGAGTCGTGACCGCCGCTGGGGTCGGGCGAGCCTGGTGGCAGCTGGCGTCATCGTCGCCACCGGGCTGCAGCTGCAGGCCAAGGTCCGGGCGCTGAAGACCCTTTCGCCGCCGCCGCCCAACGATCGCCAGGACCCGGACCACCTGTTCCTCGTGGCCCGTGGGGTCGTCCTCGACGACGCCACTCGGCAAGCGGCCAGCGCGTACGCCCGGGCGGAGGATCTGGACGTCCTCGACCTTGTTCCGCAGGACCTCGATGTGGAGCGGGCCATCGAGGTGCTGCGCTGGACTGACCCCGGTAGTTATCGGAAGGAGCGGCTGGCGGTCAGCCGGGGTCCGGCCCAGGCCCTTTTGGTGTCTCGGTCGCTGGTCGAGCGGGCCAAGCTCGATGTCCGCATGGACCTGAGTCCGGCTGAGCTGACCATGGCTGCGGAGACGGCCAAGAAGTTCGCCCCAACGCGCTCGGATCTGGCCATCGCTCCTGGCTTGTCGGCCCGGCCTTTCAGCTCGGCCGAACGGGCCGAGCTGGTGCAGGCGGTGCTGGACTTCGGAGCTCGTCCCTATGTCGCGGTCGAGACCATCCTGGGCGTCGTGCTCGGGGCGGGCGCGGTGGCTGCGGTCCGGCGGCGCGATCCTCGGTTGGCCTTGCCGCTGGCCGCGTACCTGCTGCAGCCGCAGTTGGCTTTCGGTGGGACCGGTCTCCGTCCTGCCGATCTCGGTCGCGGCACGGTGGGTCGGCTGCCTCGCCGGCTGTTCCAACTCGCGGGGATGGCTCGGGCCTTGACGGTGCTTGGCCGGAACGATTCGGCCGTTGAGGACCGCCGAGCCACCTATGATGAGCTGCTGGCGGAAGGTACCGATCGGTTCTTCGAGCCCCGGCGAGCGGACTGCTATCTGTGCGGCGGCACCGATTTGTCCCCGATTGTGGACACCTCGGAGCTGCTCCAGTGCAAGCCTGGGCGCTTCGTCATCGAGAAGTGCGGGTCGTGCGGGCATGTTTTCCAGAATCCTCGGCTGTCGGCGGACGGCCTGGCCTTCTATTACCGGGATTACTACGACGGGCTGGGCGAGCGTCCGATCGAGCTGCTGTTCGGTACCCAGAGCCAGGTTTTCCGGGCTCGGGCCGACATGGTGCGGGGTCTGGCCCAGCCGGCCCGGTGGATCGACGTCGGCGCCGACCGGGGCCAGTTCTGCCTCGTGGCCAGCGAGCTCTGGCCCGACACCCGGTTCGAGGGCCTGGACATGAGCGAGGGCATCGAGGACGGCGAGCGGCGGGGCTGGGTGTCCCGGGGCCATCGGGGTCAGCTGGTGGAGCTGGCCGACGACCTGGCCGGTTCCTACGACGTGGTGTCGATGCACCACTACCTCGAGCACACCCCGGACCCTCGAGCCGAGCTGGACGCGGCCACCAAGCTGCTGCAGCCCGGTGGACATCTGCTGGTCGAGGTGCCCGATCCGGAGTTCCCGCTGGCCCGGCTGATGGGCAACTGGTGGGGCTCCTACCTGCCGGCCCAGCACCTGCACCTGCTGTCGATCGGCAACCTGGAGCGGCTGCTGGTCGAGCGGGGCTACGAGGTGGTCCGCCGTACTCGGGGCCGGGCCCATGTGCTGGGCTCAGACTTCGCTTGGGCTGCCTACCTGCTGTTCCAGCGGGTTGCGCCCCCGATCAACTTCCCCTGGCTGCCCCGGCCGTCGGGACTGGCCCGGGCGCGCCGGATGTTGGGATTCGGGCTGGTGGCGCCGTTGCTGGTGCTGGCGCTGGGCCTCGACGTGCTCGTCGGGTTGGCGGCTCGGGTCGCCGATCGCAGCAACGCCTACCGGGTGGTGGCCCGAAAGCTGCCGTGATGCCGTGAGGGAGACCCCGCTGTCCGAGGTGCTGG
>DASXTK010000256.1:0-5379 GCA_036505485.1 Acidimicrobiales bacterium | reverse complement strand
GAAGGGCTGGCTGCAACGAAACCGAGGCTCCCAAGCCAGCCCCGAGGGGCTGGCTTCGTCCCAGTGTGTTCGCGGGCGCAGCCCTGGTCCCCGATCGCTTCGCTCCGTGGTCCAGAACTGACCCTTGACTGCCCTCCGTGGTCGAGATCGGAAACTGAGGCGTTTCTCGCGCTTATAGCGCGGCAAACGCCTCCGTTTCGGGTGGTGACCGCGGTGGGTGGTCAGGGGACGGCCGGAGGCCGAGCTATGGCACGCCGAGTGGCGGCGTGCCGGCGGCCCTAAGGGCGCACCTCGTGAGGGACCGCCAGCCATCATGGAATCGGCCAGCCCCCGGGGGCTGGTCCCCCGCCGAAATTGAGGCGTTTGGCGCGCTTATAGCGCGAGAAACGCCTCAATTTCGGCGAGCGGCGTTTCCCTTGCCGTTGAAGACTTAGTTTGGATGGCTTATAAAGTAAGTGTGGCAGGCGTCACACGGCTGGGGTCCGCTGGAGGGGGTGCGTTCCGTCCGCGGGGCAAGGTGTTGCCGGAGCACGCGCGGCGGCACAACCGGAGTCTGGTGATCCACGAGCTGCTGCGGCACGGACCGCTCGCCCGGGTGGATCTGGCCCGGGCCACCCAGCTGACCGCAGCAACCATCGGCGATCTCGTGGGCAACCTGCTGGAGGAAGGCCTCGTCGAGGAGCGCGGCCGGCGGCCGACCGGTACGGGCAAGCCGGCGACGCTGCTGGGCATCGTGCCCGACGCCCGCCACATGGTGTGTGTCGATCTCTCCGACCAGAGTCGCTTCGTCGGGGGCGTCGTGAACTTGCTCGGTGAGGTCGTGTCCCGCCGCAGCTCGGCGCGCCGGGATCGGACCGGAAGGGCCGCAGTGCGGTTGGTCGCCGAGCTCATCGCCAAGCTGGTGGCCGACACCGACTGCCCGGTGCTCGGCGTCGGGGTCGGTTCGCCCGGCGTGGTCTTCGCCGATGGCACGGTCGAGGAGTCGTCCAACCTCCATTGGCATCACGTGGCGCTGGCCGCCGACCTGACCACCGAGGTGCACATCCCGGTCCACGTGGTCAACGACGCCAACGCCGCGGCGCTGGGCGAGCTCCAGTTCGGCCGTTCCTCCAGCCCCAACGTCCTGCTGGTGAAGATCGGGCTGGGCGTCGGCGCAGGTCTGATCCTCGACGGCCATCTGATCGAAGGCGACGACAGCGCGGCGGGCGAGATCGGCCACGTCGTGGTGGACACGACGGGCGACCTCTGCGCCTGTGGCAACCGCGGGTGTCTGGAGACCGTGGTGGCCGCGCCGGCACTGCGAGCCCGCATCGAGGGACGAGACCGGCAGGCCAGCGCGCGGATCCTGGCCCAGGCCGGGGAACGACTGGGAATGGCGCTCGCCCCGGTCATGAGCATGCTCAACCTGCGCGAGGTGCTGCTGTCCGGACCACCGGATCTGCTGGGTGAGGCCTTCCGGCAAGCCACCACCGCGGCGATCAAGCAGCGCACGTTCCCGCTGGTGGGCAGTCAGCTGGAGGTCCGCCTCGGCTCGACCGGCCGCGACGACGTGCTGCTGGGAACCGCGGCGGTGGTCTTGAAGCACGAGCTGGTCGTACGCCGGTGAAGCAACAGTCGACAACAGGAGGGGAGAAGGGGAGATGAGGACCACGAGGCTCGTGGCGACAGGCGCAGCGGCCATGCTGCTCGTCGCCGCCTGCGGTTCGGGGGACGAGAAGTCCGGGGGTGACGACAACGGCGTCACACTCACGATCGAGAGCTGGCGCTCCGACGACAAGCAGGTGTGGGACGACACCATCATCCCCGCCTTCGAGGAGGGCCACCCGGACATCCACCTGAAGTACCAGCCGACCGCTCCCACCGAGTACAACGCCGCGCTCGAGAACAAGCTCGATGGTGGCGAGGCCGGCGACATCATCGCCTGCCGGCCCTTCGACATCTCGCTGGAGCTGTACGACGCCGGTCACCTCGCTGCGGTCGACGACCTTGAGGGCATGGACGCCTTCGGCGACATCGCCCGCAGCGGTTGGATCACCGACGACGGCAGCACCACCTACTGCGTGCCGATCGCCTCGGTGATCCACGGCTTCTACTACAACAAGGAAGCGTTCGACGCGCTGAACCTGCAGGTGCCCGAGACGATGGCCGACTTCCACACCGTCCTCGACGCCATCGCCCAGGACGGCACCTACACGCCGATCGCCCAAGGCACCGGCGACCAGTGGGACATCGCCGAGGTCGACTACACCGGCATCGGGCCCAACTACTGGAAGGGTGAGCAAGGCCGTCAAGCCATCATCGACGGTCAGGCCAAGTTCACCGACACGGCCTACGTGGCGCCCCTGGAGGAGATGGCGACCTGGGGTCGCTACATGCCCAACGGGTTCGAGGCGCTGACCAACGACGATTCCAAGGTGTTCTTCGCCAACGGCGATGGCGCCATCTATCCGGGCGGATCCTGGGACATCACCGGCTTCGAACGGGACGCCGACTTCGACATCGGCGTGTTCAAGCCCCCGGTGCCCAACGGCGGCGACCCGTGCTACATCTCCGACCACGTCGACATCGGCATGGGGATGAACGCCGACGGCGATCACCAGGACGAGGCCCGCACGTTCCTCGAGTGGGTGGCCTCCAAGGAGTTCGCCGAGCTGTACACCAACGCCCTGCCGGGGTTCTTCTCGCTGCGCGACGACCCGATCTCGGTGGACGACGAGTTGGCCAACGAGTTCGTGGCCTGGCGGGACGACTGCGAGAGCACCATCCGCCTCCCGTCCCAGAAGCTGAACCGCGGCGAGCCGGCTCTGTGGGACGAGCTGTACGAGGTGTCGTCCGACGTGGTGAACGGAACGCTCACCCCGGCCGACGGCGCCCAGCGCCTGCAGGAGGGCCTCGACGCCTGGTACACGCCGGGTGAGTGAGGGATCAGCGGTAGCGCTGACCCGGCGACCGGCTCGACGCTGGTCGCCGGGGATGCGCGCCCTCGTGTTCTGCGCTCCGGCCCTCATCCTCTACACGACGTTCATGGTGTGGCCCTTGCTGCAGAGCCTGCGCTTTGCCCTGCTCGACCGCACCGGGGAGTGGGTGGGCCTCGACAACTTCCGCACGCTGTTCGGGGATCCGCTCTGGTCCCACCGGTTCTGGCGAGCCCTCCGCCAGAACATGGTGTTCTTCCTGTTCCACTGTCTGGTGCAGAACCCGGTTGGTTTGGGCTTGGCCGCGCTGCTGACCGTGCAGCGGCTCCGGGGGGCGAACATCTACCGCACCTTGATATTCGTGCCGACGGCGCTGTCGGTGGTGATCGTGGGCTTCGCCTGGCGCCTGATCCTGAGCCCGCTCTGGGGCATCGTCGAGACTCCGCTGCTGGGCCGGACCTCGACCGCCCTGCCCACCCTGTCGCTGATCTCGGTGTGGCAATGGGTCGGGATCCCGATGATCTTCTTCTACGCCACCCTCATCTCCATCCCCCACGAGCTGATCGACGCCAGCCGGGTGGACGGAGCCTCGGCCTGGCGGACGTTCTGGCGGGTGAGCTTCCCGCTCGTCCTGCCCATGCTCGGCGTGATCACGGTCGTGACCTACATCGCCAACATGAACGCCTTCGACCTGGTGTTCACGGTGCAGGGGGTGCAGGCCGGCCCGTCGTCGTCGACCGATCTGTTGGGCACGCTGTTCTACCGAACGGCCTACGGGTCGGTGCAGGGCGGTGGTGACCGGGCCATGGGGGCCACCGTGGCCAGCGCCACCTTCGGCGTGATCCTCGTCGGCTTGCTGGTCTTCTTCCTCGGGTGGCGCCGCCGGGTGCGGACCTACCAGCTGTGACGGTGACGATGACGACCGCTCCCTCCCGCCGCCGTGCCCGCCGAGTCGGGTCGCGTGCCGCGGTGCACGCCATCCTGTTGGCCTACACCGCGCTGGCCTTGGGGCCGGCGCTGCTGGTGGTGGCCAACTCGTTCAAGGACCGGCACGAGATCTTCGACTCGCCGTTCACGCCACCGACCCCCGGCACCTGGGACACCAGCGGCTACCGCACCGTGATGGACGAGGCGTCGTTCGGCACCTACTTCCGCAACAGCCTCGTGGTGACCGTCTTGTCCGTGCTCGGCGTGCTGGTGGTGTCGTCCCTGGCCGCGCACGGACTGTCCGAGTTCCGCTTCCGGGGACGCGGCCTGCTCCGGCTGTATCTCCTCGCCGGGATCATGGTCCCCATCCGTCTCGCCACGGTGGGACTGGTGGAGATGTTCAGCGGCCTGCAGATGATCAACACCCTGTGGGCGCTGATCCTGGTCTACATCGCCATGGGGATCCCGCTCGGGGTGTTCATCCTGTCGCAGTTCTTCGCCCAGGTGCCGGGCGAGCTCAAGCAGGCAGCCCGCGTCGACGGCGCCGGCGAGTGGCGGGTCTTCACCGTCGCCCTGCCGTTGGTCCGCCCGGGGTTGGGTGCGGTGGCGGTGTTCACCATGCTGCCGGTGTTCAACGACCTGTGGTTCCCGCTGGTGCTGGCGCCGAGCGAGGAAACCAGGACCGTCACCCTGGGAGCCCAGCAGTTCCTCGGCCAGTTCGAGACCAACTGGAACGCCATGCTCGCCGCGCTCAGCCTGGCCATCGTGCCTGTACTTGTGCTGTACGTGGTGTTCTCCCGCCAGTTCTTGCGGGGCTTGACCGAAGGCGCCCTCAAGTGACGCATCAAGGAGGTGGCCGGTGGCCACGTTGACTCTTGAGGGAGTGGCCAAGCGGTTCGGGCCCTCGGTCACCGCGGTGGAGGACGTCAGCTTCGAGGTGTCCGATGGCGGGTTCCTGGTGCTGGTGGGTCCGTCCGGATGCGGTAAGTCGACGCTCCTGAAGATGATCGCCGGGCTCGAGGACGTCACCGACGGCGAGATCCGCATCGACGGCTATCGGGTAAACGAGCTGGGACCCCGGGAGCGGGACATCGCCATGGTGTTCCAGACCTACGCGCTCTACCCCCACCTCACCGTGCGCAAGAACATCGCCTACCCGCTGAAGGTGGCGCGGGTCGGCCGCCGCGAGATCGAGCGGCGGGTGGCCGAGACGGCGGAGCTGCTGGAGCTGGGCGACCTGCTCGACCGGCGTCCGGCTGAGTTGTCCGGTGGCCAGCGCCAGCGGGTGGCCATGGGGCGGGCCATCGTACGGCGACCCCGGGTGTTCCTCATGGACGAGCCGCTGTCCAACCTCGACGCCCGGTTGCGGGTGCAGATGCGGGCGGAGATCTCCGGGCTCCAGCGCGAGCTCGGGATCACCACCGTCTATGTGACCCACGACCAGGTCGAGGCCATGACCATGGGCTCCCAGGTGGCGGTGCTGTTGGCCGGTCGGCTGCAGCAGATCGCCACCCCCAGAAGGCTGTACGACGAGCCG
>DASXTK010000255.1:0-3297 GCA_036505485.1 Acidimicrobiales bacterium | reverse complement strand
TGGCGACCATCGCCATCGTCATCGGGTTGCGGGCGAACGCCACCGTGATGCTGGTCCCCAGGTCCAGCCGCTCGGTGGTCTGGGCGCCGAGCAGCAAGGGGAGGAACGGATCGTGGGAGGTCTCCGCAGCCCACACCCCGTCGTAGCCGGCGTCCTCGGCCTGCCGAGCCGACTCGCCGGCCTTCGCCCCGAACCCAATGCCTCCGTCGACCTTCATGGGAGCCCCTCCTCAATCTGATACCCAAGTCTCAGTAACCGTAGCTGTCTCGGTCGCGAACGGCCTAGGGCCTCGGGGCGGGTTGGCTATCGTCCGGGCATGGTTCGACGTTGGGGGATGTTGACGGCCGGAGCCGCGCTTGTGGTGATGGTCGGGATGGCGGCGTGCGGAGGCGACGACGACACGTCGGGAACGACGGGCGACGCCGATGTGACCGTGAAGGCGCTCGACTCGCTGAAGTTCGACAAGAGCGCGTACACGGCGTCGGCGGGCCAGGTCACGATCGACTACGTGGACGAGGGGAGCGCGGCCCACACCCTGCTCATCGAGGGGGTGGACGGCTTCCGGCTGGCGGTGACCAGCCAGGGCGACGTCGATACCGGAACCGCCGACCTCGAGGCGGGCAGCTACCGCTTGTACTGCGATGTCCCCGGCCACACCTCGATGAAGGCCACCCTCACCGTTACCTAGAGCGGGTGAGAGTGGCCTTCCGCAACCCTCACATGTTGGCGAGGATGAGCTCCCAGCCGATGAGATAGAAGACTCCGAGCAGCACGAAGCCGGCGATGATCGTATGCCGGTGCTGGTCGAACACCAGCTTGTTGAAGGCGTTGTCGTAGCCGCCGATCAGCCCCAGCGCCGATGCCTCGATGAAGGCCCAGATGGCCAGAACGATGATCCAGTAGATGATGGTGCTGGGCAGCGGGCTGACCGACCAGAACCCGAAGCCGTGGGCCGCGAACACCATGAAGAACAGCATCGGGATGCTGAACAGGGTGTTGCAGCGGGAGGCCCGGGCGGCGGGCTTGGCCAGGGCAGCGGCCCGGGGATCGGCTTCGCCCCCGGCGGCGACCTGCTCGGCCGAGCCGATGATCACCTTCTGGGCCCGCCAGATCACGCCCCACACGTTGGCCAGCATGGTGATGCCCAGCAGCATGCCGGTGAGGATGGCCACGCCGTGCTGGTCCGCCAGGTACTTGTCGAGCTCGTCGCCGTTGATGGCGATGATCGACAGCCCGAACAGGAACGTGAGCAGCGCGGCATAGCGGAACCACCACAGCGCCCTGAGGGTGATCTTGCGCATCGCTTCGGAGCGGGCGTCGGGCGACAGCTCAGCGAACGCCGGTGTCTGCACGAAGTTGAAGAAGTAGAGCAACCCGATCCAGGTGATGCCGGCCAGGACGTGCCCGGCCCGGGACAGGACTTCCCAAGCTCCTGCGGGATCGAAGAAGTTGTTGAAGATTTCCACCGGGTCCCCCCGACCGTCGTTGTGAAACGAACGCAAACCTAACGAACGACAACGGCGCGCTCACGATTGTTGGGCCGAAACGGGGATGGCTCTCCAGGTTTTTCCGCAAACCGGTAGCGACCCTCGACGAACACTTGGTGCCAGAGAGCGAAGATCAACAGGCACCACAACCGCCGACTGTGGTCTGCGGTGCCGGCGCGATGTCGGGCGAGGAGGTCGAGCGCCACTCGACGGTCGATGTGCTCGTCTATGGACGCGGTCCGCAGGATCTCCTCGGCCCACGGCGCCAGGTCGTGGGCCAGCCAGTGCCGGGTCGGAACCGGGAACCCCAGCTTGGGCCGGGAGACGACGTCGGGCGGGAGCAGCCGGGCCAGGGCCCGGCGCAGGGCGTGCTTGGTCTCGCGGCCGTCGAGCTTGTCCGGCCGGGACAGCCGGGTGGCGGTGGCGAACACCGCCGGGTCCAGGAACGGCACCCGCAGTTCCAGGCTGTGGGCCATGGTCATGCGATCGGCCTTGGCCAGGATGTCGCCGGGCAGCCAAGTGGCGATGTCGACGAGCTGCATGGTGGCGACATCGTCGAGCTCGTCGTCGGCGGCCTGGGCGTGGAGCGGCGTCGTGACGTCGTAGGGTCCGGCCCCTCGGCCTCCTCGGGATCCTCGGGTTGCGGTGATCCGGTCGAGCTGCTCGTCGTCGAACACATGGGCGTTGCCGATGTAGCGGTGCGCCAGCGGGGTGGAGATGCGGTGCAGGAGACCCCGACCCCGCAGGCCCTCGGGCAGCCGAGCGGCGAGTCGGCGCAGCGCACCGGTGGTCCACTCGGGGAGTTGACCGCCGGCCCGCACCACCCAGGGTTGGCGGTAGATGCGGTAGCCGCCGAACAGCTCGTCGGCGCCCTCGCCCGACAGGACCACCTTGACCTCCCGGGCCGCCTCCTCGGCCAGGAACCACAGGGCCACCGCTGACGGATCGGCCAGGGGATCGTCGAGGTGCCAGACGATGCGGGGCAGCTGCTCGACGACGTCGCGGGCGCTGATCAACCGGCTCGTGGTGATGAGGCCGAGCGCGGTCGCGGTGCGCCGGGCCAGATCGGTCTCGTCGTAGCCGGGCTGGTCGAAGCCGACGGTGAACGTGGGCAGGTCCGGCCGGTGCTCTCGGGCCAGGGCACAGATCGCGGCCGAGTCGATCCCGCCGGACAGGAACGCACCCACCGGGACGTCGCTGCGCAGGTGCACCCGCACCGAGTCGCGCAGGGCGCCGACGAGCCGCTGGGTGGTGTGGGGCCGGGGACGCCGAGCCGGCCGCAGGTCGGGTCGCCAGTAGCGGCGCAGGACCAGCGGTCGCCCCGGGGTGGCGGACAGGGTGTGGCCGGGCGGCAGGGCGTGGATGTCGGGGGACAGCGTGGCCGGACCGGGGACGTATTGGAACGCCAGGTAGCGGCGTAGGACGTCTTGGTCGACTGCGGGCTCTGGCTCTGGCTCGGGGCCGGGGCAAGGGCCGGGGCCGGGGCCGGCTGCGTGAAACCGACCCCCCGTTCCGAGCCACGGCGCCAGAAGTGCCTTCTTCTCTGAGGCGAAACGCAGCAGTCCGTTGTCGTCCACGGCGTAGAACAGCGGCTTGATCCCGAACGGGTCACGGGCAGCGAACAGGTGACGGTTCTCGCGGTCCCAGACGGCCAGGGCGAACATTCCCCGCAGCTCGTGCACCATCGCCGGTCCCAGCCGGGAGTACAGCTCGACCAACACCTCGGTGTCCGAGCGGGAGCGCAGCTGCACCCCTTGGTCCCGGAGGTCCTCGCCCAGCTCCACGTAGTTGTAGATCTCGCCGTTGAAGA
>DASXTK010000254.1:0-18247 GCA_036505485.1 Acidimicrobiales bacterium | reverse complement strand
GGCCGGCGTCCTGATCCAGGCCATGGTCCCGGTGGCGGTGGCCGGCGGGGCGATGGTGGTGATCCGGGCTGAGTCGGTTGCGGCCGCGGTCATCCTGTTCGGCCTGGTCAGCGCCTACGAGACCGGCGACTTCCTGGTGGGATCGGCGGCCTCGAACCCGATCGAGGGTCCCCTGGCCGGAGGCGCCGCGGTCATCGTGGCCGGCTTCCCCATGGCCCTGCTGCTGGTCGAGCCGTTCGACGTCATGGGAGCGACCCTTCTGGCCATCGCCGCGCTGTGCTGCCCGGTGGGGCAGTGGATCGCGTCGGCGGTGCTTCCCCGACCCGACGCGTACGCCCCGGCGCTGCGCCGAATAGACACCCTGCTGCTGCTGGCCCCGGTGTGGGCCATCGCCCTGGGGGTGTTCTAGGCCACCCCCAGGGACGGGTGGCACTAGGACTTGGCCAGGTTCTCGGCCGCGAACTCCCAGTTGACCAGGTTGTCGAGCCACGTCTCGATGTACGCGGGCCGGGCGTTCTGGTAGTCCAGGTAGTACGCGTGCTCCCAGACATCGAGGGTGAGCAGCGCGGTCTGACCGTGCTTGAGCGGCAGGTCCGCATCCTTGGTCTGGATGATGTCGAGGCCGTCGCCGGTGGTGATCAACCAGGTCCAGCCCGAACCGAACAGGGTCTTGGCCTTGTCGGTGAAGGTCTGCTTGAAGTCGCTGATTGACCCGAAGGCCTTGTCGATGGCGACGGCCAGGTCACCGTCGGGATCGCCACTACCGCCTGGGGTCATCGAATGCCAATAGAAGGTGTGGTTCCACACCTGTGCGGCGTTGTTGAACACGCCGCCAGGCTCCGCGGCGACGATGACCTCTTCGAGCGTCTTCCCTTCGAGTGCAGTACCGGCCACCAAGTTGTTGAGGTTGGTCACGTAGGTCTGGTGGTGCTTGCCGTAGTGGAAGCTGAGGGTCTGCTCGCTGATGTGGGGGGCGAGGGCATCGGGCGCGTAGGGCAGAGCGGGAAGCTCGAAGGCCATGAGCACTCCTTGTGGGGGTTGTCTTGGGGGAGGGGTGACGTTGTCGAAGCTACCCGGCGACCGGGCCAGCGATACAGGACGGGGTGCGCGCCCGCCGTGGTCAGCGCGCTAGCCCTGAGCTTCCAGTAGCTCGCGATCGTCGCGTACCGTGGGCGCCACCATGGCTCCCTCACGCGACGAGATCCGAGACGAGCTGGAGCACCGCTGGAGCGATCTCGGTGAGTTCATCCGCGAACAGCGCCGGCTCACCCATCTGTCCTTGCGGAAGCTGTCGGAACTGGCCGGTATCTCCAACCCGTACCTCAGCCAGATCGAGCGGGGGATGCGGCGTCCGTCGGCTGAGATCCTCCAACAGATCGCCCGGGCGCTGGAGATCTCCTCCGAGACGCTCTACGTGCGGGCGGGAATACTCGACGAGCGCCCCTCTGATACCGACTTGTCGGCCGAGATCCGGCGCGATCCGCACCTGACAGAGGAGCAGAAGAAGGCGCTGTTGCGCATCTATCTGTCCTTCCGGCTGGAGAACGGCGATCAGCCCGAATCCCCACCCACTAGGTAAGGAATCCGCGCCGCCACCGCGTTGTTGAGACGATCGTGCGCAGACTTGCGGTCCTTTCCTTCCACACGTCTCCTCTCGTACAGCCGGGGGTGGGCGACAGCGGCGGCATGAACGTCTACGTCCGCGAGCTGGTGACCTCACTGGCCCAGGCCGGGGTCCCCAGCGACGTGTTCACCCGGCGTTGGGCCGACGACCTGCCCGAGGTGGTCGAGGTCGAGCCGGGGTTCCGCGTGGTGCACGTCCCCGCCGGGCCCTCCGACCTGCCCAAGGAGGCCCTGGGCACCGTGGTCGACGAGTTCACCGACGGGGTCAGGGACCGGCTGCGCAGCGACGTCGACGCCATGCACGCCAACTACTGGCTGTCCGGGGTCGTGGGCCACACCCTCAAGCACGAGCTCGGTCTGCCGCTGGTCTCCACCTTCCACACCCTGGCCCGGGTCAAGGCCGAGGTCGGCGAACCCGAGCCTGAGGGCCGGGCCCAGGCCGAAGCCCAGATCATCGGGTGCTCGGACGCCATCCTGGCCTGTTGCCCGGCCGAGGTCCGCCAGCTCCAGCACCTCTATGGTGCCGACGGGGCCCGCATCGAGATCGTGCCGCCCGGGGTCGATCACGCCTTCTTCTCGCCCGGTCCCCGCAACGGCGCCCGGGCCGCTCTGAGCCATCTCGAGCTGGGGGATGGCCCGGTGCTGTTGTTCGTGGGTCGGATCCAGCCGCTCAAGCGGCTCGACATCGCCGTGCGCACCCTCGCTCAACTCGACGACCAGCGCGCGGTGTTGGTCGTCGTGGGTGGAGCGAGCGGTGCTCAGGGCGACGCCGAGGTGGCCCACATCCACAAGCTCGTGGCCGAGCTCGGGCTGGTGGACCGGGTGCGCTTCGTGGATCCCCAGCCCCACCATCTGCTGTCGACCTACTACCGGGCCGCCGACGTGGTCCTGGTGCCTAGCCGCACCGAATCGTTCGGGCTGGTGGCCCTGGAGGCCGCGGCCTGCGGCACCCCCGTGGTCGCCGCCGCCGTCGGTGGGCTGCGAACCCTGGTCAACCACGGCGACACCGGGTTCCTGGTCGAGGGCCGGGACCCCGCGGTGTACGCCGCGTACATCGAGGAGATCCTCGGCAACCCGGCGCTGGCCCGGGACCTCTCGACCACCGCGGCCCGCCGGTCCCGCGACTTCACCTGGTCGACCGCGGCGGCTCGGCTGCGCCGGGTCTACGCCGACCTCACCGCCCGCGAACTGGTCGACTGCCCGTAGCGGGCGTCAGCCCCCGGGACGGTCGAACGAGGTCGTCGGGTCGATCCCCTGGAGGAGCCAGACCGAGTCGTAGCCGTCGGGCACTTCGGTCAGCGTGAAGCTCCAGTCCCCCTGGGTGGCGGTCTGATTGGCGAGACCAACCGGGTTGTACCGGGCCGGATCCCCGGCGAAGGACGGCTCGCCCCACCGCCGCGCCACCACCGGCGGTTCCTTGTCGCCTTCCCAGGCCACCCCGATGTACCAGGTGCCGTCGACCACTGCGCTGAGCTTCAGGCCGGGAGCCGAACACTGCGACGGACCCGGGTCGGCCGGGTGCAGGCAGAGCACCTGGCCGGCATGAACCACCAGCGCTCCGACGGGGAAGTCGCCGAGGGCGATGCCGGGACCCTCGTCGCCACCGGGGATGACGTAGGTGCTCGGGTCGCCGGAGCTGGTTGCCGTGTCGGTCGGAGGATCGTCGTCGATGGCCCGGGCCACGACAGTTCCGCCGATCAGCCCGAGCGCCAACACCAGCGCCGCGGCGGACAGCATGACGCGTCGGCGGCTCGGCTCGGGCTCGGTCAGGCCGAGCTTGGACGGTCGGTCCGGGTCGAACGGCGTGGAGGCGACGGTCACGCGCGAGGCCTTGGCCTCGAGCGCGGTGGTCAGACGATCCACGACCTCGGGTGCCTCGGTCATCACGTCAGCTCCTTGCGTAGATCGGCCAGGGCCCGGCGGGTGCGGCTGCGGACCGTGCCGGCTGAGCACCCGAGCATCTGGGCGATCTCCTCGTGCCGCAGGTGCTCGTAGAACCGCAGGACCAGCACCAGCCGCCGCTCCGGACGGAGCCGGCCCACCGCCTCCCAGGTCTCGTCGATCTCCGTGGTGTCGCTCGGCTCCGGTGGTCCGACGCGCACCAATCGATCGTGCTCCATGTTCCGCCGCCGCAGCCAAGTCGACGACAGTCGCACCACGGCCGTCCGTAGGAACCCTGGGGGGTTCTCGATCTCGTCGAATCGTTGGAACAGGCGGAGGAAGGCCTCCTGCGCCAGCTCCTCGGCCACGGCCTGGGACCGCACCAGCAGGAACGACAGTCGGGTCACGGCCGGCAGCTCGGACGCGTACACCTCCTCGAAGGCGCGGCCCGAGTCGTCGCCTCCCGTGCCGTCGGCCACCGTGGGCTGGTCGTCCGTGGCCTTCGACTCCGACATCGTCGTCCCCATCCGCCCTACTGACCAGCGGGCGGCCAAAAGCGTGCCCGCGGTCGGCGACCGGCCCGGCATCCTTGGAGGCCGTGACCGCCGCCCGCGACGACGTCTACACCCATGGCCACCACGACTCGGTCCTGCGTTCGCATCGCTGGCGTACTGCCGAGAACTCGGCGCACTACTTGCTCCCCCAGCTCCGGCCCGGCCTGAGCCTGCTCGATGTGGGCTGTGGTCCCGGGACCCTAAGCGCCGATCTGGCCCAGCGGGTCGCGCCGGGCCAGGTGGTTGGGATCGACGTCGAGTCGGATGTCGTCGAGCTGGCCCGACGCCACGCCACCGACGTCGGAGCCAGCAACGTCGAGCTCCTCGTCGGTGATTTCCGCACGGCCGGTCTGACCCCCGCCTCGTTCGATGTCGTCCATGCCCACCAGGTGCTGCAGCATCTCTCCGACCCGGTCGGGGCGTTGGCCGAGATGGCTCGCCTCGCTCGACCCGGCGGGCTGGTGGCGGTGCGGGACGGCGACTACTCGGGTATGACCTGGGCGCCGGCGAGCCCGGGGCTCGACCGGTGGCTCGAGGTGTACCTGCAGGTCACTCGGCACAACCGGGCCGAGGCCAACGCCGGGCGCTTCCTGCCGGCGTGGGCCAGACAGGCCGGGCTCGACGACACCACCTACACCACCTCGACATGGACCTTCGCCACGCCCGACGATCGGGCCTGGTGGGCTGACCTGTGGGCCGACCGGGTAGTGGCCTCGAACCTGGCCGAGCAGGCGGTGGCCTATGGGGTTGCGTCCGCAGTGGAGCTGGCGGACATCGCCGTGGCATGGCGGTCGTGGGCCGAGGACCCCGACGCGGTTTTCGTCATCCTCCACGGCGAGCTGGTCGCACGAGTCCCGGCCGGGTGATTCCTCCGAAATCGGTACGGTGCTGGGCATGGAGTTGATGGAGCCCGAGCTCGTAGGCGATGAGCGGACCCTGCTCACGCAGTTCCTGGACTACCAGCGATCGGTGATGATGCGAAAGGCCGATGGCCTCACTGCCGAGCAGTTGGCCCGACGGTTGGAGCCATCCGAGATGACCCTGGGTGGGCTGATCAAGCACCTCGCCTTGGTCGAGGACAACTGGTTCCAGAGTCGTCTCCTGGGCCGGGACGAGCCGGAGCCGTGGGCCAGCGTCGACTGGGATGCCGACCCGGACTGGGAGTTCCACTCGGCCAAGGACGACGAGCCGGCCGAGCTCATGCGGCTCTACCAAGTGGCCTGCGAACGGAGCCGCAAAGCCGTCTCCGACACTGACCTCGACACCGTCACCCTCAAGCCCAATCGGCGGGGTGAGCACTTCAGCCTCCGCTGGGTGCTGATCCACATGATCGAGGAGACCGCCCGCCACGCCGGGCACGCCGACCTGTTGCGGGAGAGCATCGACGGCGTCACCGGCGACTGATGGAGCGCATCTTCGACGAGCTCGAGCTGGATCGGCTGGCGGAGCACATCGAAGCCTGGCTGGATCGGCAGCTGACCGAGAACCCCGTGGTGGCCGCGGTCGAGCGCGACGAGGACTCGAGCGAGCGGCGCTGGTTCGTCCGGGTGCAGGGCGAGCAGAAGGACGTGTTCAGCATCTGGTTCCACCTGCGCCAGCGAACCCTGCACTACGAGACCTACGTGATGCCTGCGCCGGAGGAGAACCACGCGGCTTTCTTCGAGCACCTGCTGCGCCGCAACCTCAAGCTGTACGGCGCCGCCTTCGCGGTGGGTGAGGAGGACGCCATCTTCCTGGTCGGGCAGCTGGCCAACGAGTGCGTCGACGACGAGGAGCTCGACCGGATCCTGGGCTCCCTCTACCTCTGGGTGGAGCAGTTCTTCCGCCCGGCCCTCCGCATCGGCTTCGCCTCCCGGTTCAAGGGCTAGTTAGGCCCTTTAATTCCATCTCCGACCTTTTGAGCTAACCTGACGCCCGCCCGGGGTCGGCGGTTCTGCACTATCGGGGGATGGGTGCCGAGGGAAACCGCCGGCCCCCGGCGCCGCTAGGTTCCCGGGCGATGACGATGGCGAAGCTGCAGGTGATCGGTGGGGGGAAGATGGGCGAGGCCCTGGTGGGCGGGCTCATCGATGCTGGTTGGGCGGCGCCGGCCGAGTTGCGGGTGGTGGAGAAGCTGCGGGCCCGAGCCGATGAGCTCCAGGCGATCTTCCCCGAAGTGACGGTGTCCGACGCTTCCACCGAGGCCGACGGACATCTTCTGGCGGTGAAGCCCGGCGACGTCGAGACGGTGTGCGCCACCCTCCCGTCGGGGCGGGTCCTGTCGATCGCCGCCGGGGTGACCATCGATCGCCTGGAGGCGGCGTTGCCCGACGGCACCGCGGTGGTGCGAGCCATGCCGAACACCGGCGCTCTCGTCGGAGCCGGCGCAGCCGCCATAGCGTCCGGGCACGCGGCGAATGAGGACGACCTGGCGTGGGCCGAGTCCATCCTGGCCGCAGTTGGCACCGTGGTTCGGGTCGACGAGTCGCTGCTCGACGCGGTGACCGGCCTGTCCGGATCCGGTCCGGCCTACGTCTTCCTGGTGGTCGAGGCGATGGTCGAGGCCGGCGTTTTGGCCGGGCTTCCTCGACCGGTGAGCACGGCGTTGGCTCACCAGACCGTGCTCGGAGCGGCCAAGCTCCTGGCCGAGACCGGTCAGTCGCCCGCCGAGTTGCGAGCCGCGGTCACCTCGCCGGGAGGCACGACCGCAGCCGGTCTGCGCGAGCTGGAGCGGTCCGGCGTACGTGCCGCCTTCCTCGATGCCGTGAAGGCCGCCACCGATCGCAGCCGTGAGCTAGGCCTCCTGTCGTATCCGGTCGGAGAAGCCGACGCCGCACAGGGTGGCAGGGCGGGCTCGGGCGGAGGGTAGGTTCGGACAACGATGTCCGAGCGGTTCGACACCATCTCCTTCCTGTCCGACTACGGCACGGCCGACGAGTTCGTCGGGGTGGTGAAGTCGGTGATCCGCTCGATCGCACCACATGTGACCGTGGTGGACATCACCCACGAGGTGCCGCCCTACAGCGTCAAGGCCGGCTCGCTCACCCTGGCCCGCAGCGTGCAGTACCTCTGTCCCGGGGTGGTGCTGGCGGTGGTCGATCCCGGGGTCGGAACCGCCCGGCGGGCGGTCGCCATCGAGGTCGGCGACGGCGAGTCCTATCTGATCGGGCCGGACAACGGTCTGCTGGCTCCGGCCATCGGGCTGGTGGGGGGAGCGACCGCGGCGGTCGAGCTGACCAACGAGGAGTACCAGCTCGCGGCGCCCGGAGCCACCTTCGCCGGCCGCGACATCTTCGGCCCGGCCGCGGCGTATCTCTGCGCCGGCGTTCCGTTCGGCGAGCTGGGCCCGTCGATCGACACCGCCAGCCTGCTGCCCGGGGTGATCCCGCTTCCCCGGGAGGAAGGTGGCGCCCTGGTCGGTCAGATCCTGTGGGTCGACCACTACGGCAACTGCCAGCTCAACCTGGACCCCGATCAGCTCGACGGCTGGGACGATCGGGTGCAGCTGCGCTGGTCGGGACCGCAGTCCGGTGTGCGCAGCGTGACCCGGGCGACGAGCTTCGAGGAGCTGGGCAAGGCTCAGGTGGGGCTGGTCGTGGACAGCTACGGCCTGCTGGCGGTGGCCCGGGCCCAGGGCTCGGCCGCCGAGCTGCTCGGTCTGGCCGTCGGCGACGAGGTGGCGCTGATCCCCCTCGACCCCGACCAGCCCGACACCCCTGAGCCCGCCGATTCCGTCCCCGTGACCTTGGAGCGCAAGACCCGATGAGACCCGGAACGACGATCGCGCTCGCGGTCCTGCTGCTCATGATCCTGCTGGCCGGGACCATCCAGCTGCTTATGGCCAGCCGATAGAACGCGCAAATGGCAGCGCTCAGCTCGCGGACTCGAGCCGAGCGCTGCCAGAAGCAGGCCCTGATGGTTCAGGAGCGGCGGTAGCGGGCCACCGCGATCGGAGCGAACACCAGGACCAGTCCGAGCGACCAGGCCAGCGCCACCACCACGTAGTGGCCAGTGGACCGGGACAGGCCGGCCAGCGACGGATCACCCAGCACCAGCGACCGCACCGCGTTGACCATGGCGGTCACCGGCTGGTTGTTGGCGATGGGCTGCATCCAGCCCGGCATCGAACCCACCGGGACGTAGGCGCTGGAGACGAAGGTCAGCGGGAACACCAGCATGGACATGCCCTGGGCTCCCTGGGCGGTACCGGCCACGAGACCCATGACCACGAACAGCCAGACGAAGGCGAACCCGAAGATCAGGCACAGCCCGAAGGCGGCCAGGGCCTCGGTCGGCGAGCCGTGGATGCGGAAGCCGACCAGGAAGCCGACGCCTGCGGTCACGGCCAGGGTCCACGCCAGCACGCCGGTGTCAGCGACCGCCCGACCGGCGACCAGCGCCGTGCGGGAGACCGGCAACGACCGGAGCCGGTCGAAGAACCCCTGCTCCATGTCCTCGGCCACACCGGCCGCGGTCATCATCCCGCCGAACAGGACGCTGCCAACCACGAACCCCGGGACCAGGAGGTCGACGTACGGAACCTCGCCGGGCTGCATGTTGCCGCCGAACACATAGCGGAAGATCAGCAGGAACATGGCGCCCTGGACGGTGCCGAGCACGATCAGCTGCGGTGAGCGGACGAACTTGCGCAGCGTCCGCCCGGCAACCGAGAGCATGGTGGCGACGAACCCCGCCGAACCTTGCGGTGCGACGATGTGGATGTCGGAGTCGAAGTCGTGGTCACCGTTGAAGTCGGTGAGCTCGAACTCAGTCATGTCGACAGTGGTTGCACTCATTGGTCTTCCTCCCCAGGTCTCAGGCTGCTTGTTGGGCGTTGTCGTCGTCGGTGGAGGTGTCCCGTCCGGTCAGGGTCAGGAACACCTCGTCGAGGGTGGGTCGCCGCAGGGCGATGTCGTCGATCACCAGATCGGTCTGGTCCAGCATCCGGATGGCCTCGGGGATGGCGGCCGTTCCGCCGTCGACCGGAACCGTCACCCGGCGGGTGTTGGCATCGACCCGGGGCGACTCGGCCCCGAGCGGAGCCAGGACCTCGGCCAGCCGAGGCAGGTCTTGGCGGTCGCGGGCGCTGATCTCGATCACGTCCCGGCCGGCTCGACCCTTGAGCTCGCTGGGCGTGCCCTGGGCGATGACCCGACCGTGGTCCACGATCACGACCTGCTGGGCCAACTGGTCGGCCTCGTCCAGGTACTGGGTGGTGAGCAGCACGTCGGTTCCCTGGGCCACCAGCGACTTGATGGCGTCCCACAGCTCGATGCGGCTGCGGGGGTCGAGTCCGGTGCTGGGCTCGTCGAGCAGCAGGAGCTTGGGGGATCCGACCAGGCTGGCGCCCAGGTCCAGACGACGGCGCATGCCCCCGGAGTAGGTCCGCACCAGCCGGTCGCCGGCCTCGGTCAGCCCCAGCTGGGCCAGCACCGCCGCGGCGTTGGCCGCGGCCGAGCGGCGGCTGTGGCCGAACAACCGGGCCACCATCTTCAGGTTCTCCCGGCCGGTCATGGCCTCTTCCACGGCCGCGTACTGGCCGGCCAGGCCGATCATCCGACGAACTGCATCGGGGTGCTCGGCGACGTCGACGCCGCCGACCCGCAGGCTGCCGGCGTCCGGACGGAGCAGCGTGGCGATGGTCCGCACGAAGGTGGTCTTGCCGGCACCGTTGGGTCCCAGCACGGCCAGGACCTGGCCGCTCTCGGCCACCAGGTCGAGCCCGGCGAGCGCCTCGACCTTGCCGAACCGCTTGGTGAGGCCCTGGGCCTCGACGATGGGTGTTGATGCAGTCATCGGTTGTCCTCCTGTCCCTTGTTGTTCTCGGTCTTGTCGAAGCCGGGCAGCCCGGTGGTGTCGAACTCGATGTCCCAGATGTGCTGGCCGGTCTCGTGCCAGGCCCGCCACTGCTCGAGGTCGCCGAGTCGACCCGACTCGATGTCGGCGATCAGCTGTCGGACCCACTGGACCTCGGCCTGTTGCAGCGCCGTCTGGTACTCGGCCTCCAGCAGGAACAGTCGGGGGAGGCCGCGGCGGATGATGTCGGTGACCTCGGCGGTGTCCTGCTCGATCGTCGACTCCATGGCCGCCACCCGTTGGCGCAGCAGGCCGACGACCTCGTCGGGATGGATGGCCCCCAGGAGGGCCAAGCCGGCCTCGAACTGCAGGTACTCCTTGACCGGAATGCTGACCAGGTCGACCAGCCAGTCGGTCATCTCGGTCGTCCCGGCCTCGGTGATCTCGTAGACGGTGCGCTCGGGGCGTCGGCCCTCGCGGATCTTCTCGCCGCCCTGGATCAAGCCCCGCTTCTCGAGACCCTCGACAACCGAGTACAGCGAGCCGAAGTTCAGCCGGACGCTGCGGTCCACGCCCCGCTCGCGGAGCGTCTGGGAGATCTCGTACGGGTGCATCGGCTTCTCGTAAAGGCTGGTCAAGACCGCCAAAGCCAGTGGGTTCGCACGAGTACGTGGTGCCATACGGGACAGAATACTCTGAGTCGAGTATTTGTCAACGAGTACTTGGGTCGAAATGCTTTGATCAGAGTGACTTGTGGCACAAGTGAGCCCTGAGCAGGTTCGATGCATCCGACCGGCAGGGCACCTAGGGTCCTGCTTGACTGGCGTGGTGAATCTGGCTTCGGTGATCGACCGGCATCCCGAGGGATCGGTGGCCCTGGTTTCCCATGGCCGAACAACGACCTACGGCGAGCTGCGGGACCAGGTCGCCAGGCTCCGCAGCGGCTTGGCCGGCCTGGGGCTGCAGCCCGGCGATCGGGTGGCGCTGGTGGCCGCCAACAACCGGACCTTCGTCGTCGCTTATCTCGCCAGCCTCAGCCTGGGCGCGGTGGCGGTGCCGCTCAACCCCCTCAGTCCCCAACCGGAGCTGCAACGGGAGCTCGAGGTCGTGGGGGCGCGGGTGCTGGTGGCCGGACCGGTCGCGGCCCGCACCGTCGGCACGCTGGACCGCGCTGCGCTGGGGGACCTGGAGCACGTGCTGGCGCCACCGGGGGTGGACCTGCCCGGCGTGCGGTCGTTCCACGACCTCGACGGCTCCGGCGATGTACCGGTGTGCGACCGGACCCCTGACGACCTGGCCGCGCTGATCTTCACCAGCGGGACCGCAGGGCCGCCCCGGGCGGCCATGCTCACCCACGGCAACCTGCTGGCCAACATCGACCAGATGCAGACCGTCCAGGGCAACCAGACCCCCGACGACGTGGTGCTGGGCGTGTTGCCCATGTTCCACATCTATGGGCTCAACGTGGTGCTCGGCATGTCGCTGGCCTTCGGGAGCAGGGTGGTGCTGGTCGAGCGGTTCGATCCCCACAGCGCGCTCGAGACCATCGGCCAACAGGACGTCACCGTCATCGCCGGCGTGCCGACCATGTGGTCGGCGTGGGCCTCGTTGCCCGGACCGCTGCCCGGGGACTTCGGCTCGGTGCGGCTGGCCACCTCGGGGGCGGCACCGCTCGATCCGGTCGTCCGCCGCACCGTGCGCGATCGCTTCGACCTGAACGTGACCGAGGGGTACGGCCTGACCGAGGCCTCGCCGGCGGTCACCACCGGGCTGGGGGTTGACGCTCCCGACGGCAGCATCGGCGTCCCGCTGCCCGGGGTCGAGCTCCGGCTCATCGACTCGGCGTCCGGCGACGATGCGCTGGTCGGCGATCCGGGCGAGCTCTGGGTGCGGGGCCCCAACGTCTTTCCGGGCTATTGGAACGATCCCGAGGGCACCGCGGCCGCGCTGACCTCGGAGGGCTGGCTGCGCACCGGCGACGTGGCGGTGGTCGACGACCAGGGCTACCTCTACCTGGTCGACCGGGCCAAGGACCTGATCATCGTCTCGGGGTTCAACGTGTTCCCGGCCGAGGTTGAAGAGGTCCTCGTCGCCCATCCCGGGGTGGCCGAGGCTGCGGTGGTCGGCGTGCCCCACCCCCATTCGGGCGAGGCGGTCACCGCCTACGTGGTCCCCACCGACACCGGCGGCGAGCTGGACGAGGAAGACGTGATCGCCTTCTGCGCCCAACGCCTGGCCCGCTACAAGTGCCCAGCCAAGCTTGTAATAGTGGACGAACTCCCCCACGACCCCGCCGGCAAGATCCTCCGCCGAGTGCTCCGCTGACTCCGGGGCGGTAGTCGCTTGTGAGGGGTTGAACAAGGGGGGTTACAGTCCTCGCGGTATGGCCGAGCGTGCGAAAAGGCCCAAGCGCCGGATTCCTGAGGCCACGGTCGCTCGGCTGCCGTTGTACCTGCGCAGCCTGCTCGAGGTGGCCGACGACGGCACCCCCACGATCTCGTCCGAACGCCTGGCCGAACTGTCCGGAGTCAACGCGGCCAAGGTGCGCAAGGACCTCAGCTACCTCGGCAGCTACGGCACTCGCGGGGTCGGCTACGACGTCGAGTACCTGCTGTTCCAGATGAGCCGGGAGCTGGGGCTCACCAGCGACTGGCCAGTGGTGATCGTCGGGCTCGGCAACCTGGGCCACGCCCTTGCCAACTACGGCGGGTTCTCGGAGCGGGGCTTCCCGATCGCCGCCCTGGTCGACGCCGACGAGCGGGTGGTGGGCACCTCGATCAACGGGGTCACGGTCCGCCACATCGACGACCTGCCCAAGATCGTGTCCGCCGCCGGCATTGCCATCGGCATCATCGCCACCCCGGCCAGCGCGGCCCAGGATGTGGCCGATCGGCTGGTGGCCGCTGGGGTCACCTCGGTCCTCAACTTCGCCCCGACCATTCTGTCGGTGCCCGACGAGGTGTCGCTGCGCAAGGTCGACCTTGCGGTGGAGTTGCAGATTCTGAGCTTCTATCAGCGGCGCAAGGGCGACGGCGCCGTGGCCACCCCCGGCCCGTTCCCGGGCGGCGAGCCCGACGCGTCCGAGACCAGCCCAGCCCCCACCATTTAGGACACCACACTTGCCGGTCGACCATCCGCTCTATCCGGTGAACCTGGTGGTCGCCGGGCGGCGTTGCTTGGTCGTAGGCGGAGGGCGGGTGGCCGAGGGCAAGGTGCTCGGGTTGCTGACGGCCGGCGCCGAGGTCACCGTTGTTGCGCCGTCTATCACCCCGCGCATTCAGACTCTGGCCGTGCGCTGTGACCAACGGCCCTACCGCTCACCCGAAGCCGCCAATTACCGCCTGGCCGTCGCCGCGACCGGGGATCCGGCGGTGAACCAACAGGTCTACGACGATGCCGAGGCCGCCGGGGTGTGGGTCAACAGCGCCGACGATCCGGACCGGTGCAGTTTCACGCTCCCCGCGATCGTCCGGCAGGGCCGGCTCACGGTGACGGTTTCCACCGGTGGTCACAGCCCGGCACTGTCCGCCTGGTTGAAAGAACGTCTTGACGCCGAGCTCGGACCGGAATACGACGTCCTTGTAGGGGTGTTGGCCGACGTGCGGAGCGAGATCCAGGCCGCGGGTCGCGCGACCGAGTCACTCGATTGGCGGCGGGCGCTCGATTCGGGGATTCTGGAACTTGTCCGAGCTGGTCGGCTCGGGGATGCCAAGGAGCGCTTGCGAGCGTGTCTGTCGTCGTCATCGGATTGAACCATCGAACTGCGCCGCTCGAGCTGCTCGAGCGGATGGCCATTGGCGACGGTCAGATCGCCAAGGCCCTGCATGATCTGACGACCCGCGAGCACCTCAGCGAGGCCGTGGTGCTGTCGACCTGCAACCGCACCGAGGTCTATGCGGTGGCCGAGCGGTTCCACGGGGCCTACAGCGACATCCGCAACTTCCTGGGCGAGGTCTCGTTCCTGCCGCCGGAAGACTTCGCCGACCATCTCTACGTCCACTACGACACCGAGGCCGCCGCCCATCTGTTCGGTGTGACCTCCGGGTTGGGTTCGGTGGTGCTGGGCGAGAGCGAGATCCAGGGTCAGGTCAAGCAGGCCTGGGACGCGGCTCGTGAGGAAGGTACCGCGGGCAAGACGCTCAACCTGCTGTTCCGTCACGCCCTCCAGGCCGGCAAGCGGGCCCGCACCGAGACCGGCATCGCCCGAGGCACCGCCTCGGTGTCGCAGGCTGCGGTGTCCATGGCCACCGATCGGCTGGGCCGGCTCGACGACAAGCTGGTGTTGGTGATCGGGGCGGGGGAGATGGGCGAAGGCATGGCCACCGCCCTGGCCGCCGCCGGAGTGGCCGAGGTGCGGGTGGCCAATCGCACCCCGCGCCGGGCCGCCGAGGTCGCCGCCCGCGTCGGAGGTCGCCCGGTCGCTCTGCTCGATCTGCCCGAGCACATCGTCGAGGTCGACGTGTTGTTGACCTCGACCGGGTCGCGAGCCCCGATGCTCGAGGCCGCCGACCTGACGCCGATCATGGCGGCGCGGGCCAATCGTCCGCTGCTGGTGGTCGACATCGCCATGCCGCGGGACGTCGATCCGGCGGTGGGGCGGATTCCCGGCGTGACCCTGCTGGACATGGACGACGTCCGGGCCTTCGTCGACCGGGGCATCGCCGAGCGCCGACAGCAGGCCGCGCTGGTCCAGGTGATCCTGGATGAGGAGCTGGACCGCTACCGCGAGGCGACCTCCGCCCGCGAGGTGGCACCGGCGGTCGTGGCGTTGCGGGACCTGGCCGAGTCGGTCCGCTCGTCGGAGATCGAACGGTTCCAGAGCCGCCTGACCACTTTGGACCCGGCAGAGCTGGCCGCGGTCGAGTCCCTGACCAGGAGCCTGGTGGCCAAGCTGGTGCACGAACCCACGGTGGTGCTCAAGGGCGCGGCCGGCACCTCCCGCGGCGACCGGCTTCTGGGAGCCCTGCGAGAACTGTTCGGTATCGAGGCGGCGGACCCTGGCGAAGGCGCCCGTTAGTGGCCCACCGCCTTCGGGTGGCGACTCGGGGCTCGGCGTTGGCGAGGTGGCAGGCCGGCTACATCGTCGACCTTCTCCAAGCCGCTGAGCCCTCGCTGGAGATCGAGCTGGTGGTGCTGGAGACGGAGGGCGATCGGCGCGCCGACGTCCCCATCTCGGAACTGGGCGGCAAGGGTGTGTTCGCCAAGCAGATCCAGGCCGCGGTGTTGGAGGAGCAGGCCGACGTCGCGGTCCATTCGGCCAAGGACCTGCCCACCATCACGCCCGAGGGGCTGGTGCTGGCCGCGGTACCCGAACGGGCCGATCCCCGCGATGTGCTCATCGGATCGACCCTGGCCGATCTGCCCTTGGGCGGGGTGGTGGCCACCGGTTCGCTGCGACGTCAGGCCCAACTGGCGCATCTGCGGCCGGACCTGCGCTTCCAGGGAATCCGGGGCAACATCCCCACCCGGCTCGAGAAGGCCCCGCAGTTCGCCGCCATCGTGTTGGCCGCGGCCGGGCTGGACCGGCTGGGTCTCTCCGACCGGATCAGCGAGCGGCTGCCGACCGACGTGATGCTGCCCCAGGTGGGACAAGCCGCGCTGGCGGTGGAGTGCCGGCGTGACGACTACGACATCCGACCCCTGGTCGAGCGGATCGAGCACGGGGCCACCAGAGCCTGCGTCGATGCCGAGCGGGGCTTCCTGGTCGAGCTGGGCGGCGACTGCTCGCTGCCGGCCGCGGCCCACGCCACGCTGGCCGGCGACGGTCTGAAGGTGGAGGCGATCATCGCCAGCCCCGACGGCAAGACCCTGTTGCGCGCCGAGGCGACCGGCCCAGCATCAGCCGGTGCTGCGCTGGGCCGATCGCTCGCCAACCATCTGCTCGAGGAACGCGGGGGCGCCGAGCTCCTCCACCGCTAGTTGGGGGCGAAGGCGGATCAGTAGCGCATTACTGGTAGTCGGGTTTGGTTTGATCCAAAGGGCAGGACGACGCACGAGCAGCTGGAACGTATCCTCCCTGGCTGTGACCGTGTACCTCGTCGGCGGCGGCCCTGGTGACCCCGGATTGTTGACCGTGCGAGCGCTGGAAGTCCTCCGGCGTGCCGACGTCGTGGTGTACGACCGACTATCGCAGGAGTCCCTGCTCGACCTGGCCCCGGCCGACTCGGAGTGCATCGATGTCGGCAAGACCCCCGGCCAGGCCCGCCAGTCCCAGGACGACATCAACGCCCTGCTGATCGAGCGGGGCAAGAGCGGCCAGGAGGTCGTCCGGCTCAAGGGCGGCGATCCCTTCGTCTTCGCCCGGGGCGGCGAGGAGGCTGCGGCGCTCAGGGCCGCCGGCGTCGACTTCGAAGTGGTGCCCGGCGTGACCTCGGCGCTGGCCGTTCCGGCCTATGCCGGCATCCCGGTCACCCTGCGGCACTCGTCCACCAGCGTCACCATCGTGACCGGCCACGAGGATCCCGGCGCCGGCGAGGAAGGCACCGTCGACTGGCGAGCCGTGGCCCAGGTGGGCGGCACCATCGTGATCCTGATGGGGGTGGCTCGCATCGGCCGCATAGCCGCCGCGCTGATGGCCGGCGGTCGTCCCCCCGACACTCCGGTGGCGGCGATCCAGTGGGGGACCCGGCCCAACCAGACCACCGTGCGGGCCACGTTGGGCACGATCGCCAACCAGACCCTCGGGACCCCCTCGGTCATCGTGGTCGGCGAGGTGGCCGCCACCGACCTGGCCTGGTTCGATCAGCGGCCGCTGTTCGGCCGGCGCATCGTGGTGACCCGGTCCCGGGAACAGGCGTCCGAGCTGGTGTCCAAGCTCACCGCGCTGGGCGCGGACACTGTCGAGGTCCCGGCCATCGAGCTGCGCGATGCCGCCGATGGGGGAGCGGCGCTGCAGCACGCGGTCAGCGAGCTCGACACCTACGACTGGGTGGTGCTCACCTCGCCCAACGGGGCGCGGGCCCTGTTGGTGGCCCTGCGGACCCAGGGTCTCGACGCCCGGGCCTTCGGCACCGCCAAGGTCGCCGCCATCGGACCAGGTACTGCGGATGCATTGGCGGCGGGCAACGTTCTGGTCGACCTGGTTCCGCCCGAGTTCGTGGCTGAGTCGCTGGTCGAGGCGTTCGAGGAGGCTCCTCGAGGCCGCCGGGGCGGACGGGTGCTGCTGGCCCGGGCCGCCCAGGCCCGTGATGTGCTACCCGACGGGCTTCGGGACAAGGGATGGGAAGTCGAGGTGGTCGAGGCCTACCGCACCGAGGCCGCGCCCATCGACGCTGAGCGCCGGGCCGTGCTGGCTGACGCCGACCTGATCACGTTCACCTCATCCTCGACGGTGACCCGGTTCCTCGATGCCGCGGGTCACGAAAGCCTGCCTCCAGTGGTCGCTGCCATCGGGCCGGTCACCGCGGCCACGGCCCGGGAGCGGGGTGTGGAGGTCGACATCGTGGCCGAGGTCCACAGCATCGACGGGCTGGTCGACGCCGTCCTGGGCTGGGCCGCGGTCCACCCGGCGCGCGGCCACTAGCAGACCCGGCCGCCACGCTGAGCGCGGGAACCGATGACACTCGTCACGCTGTGATTGACTGTCCTCAGGCTGACGCGGGGGCTGTCCCGAGGCTGGAGATGCAACAGGATGGATCAACAGGATGGCGGAGAGTGACCCTGCTGAGTGTTGAGAACATCGGCGTTCGCTTCGGCGGAGTGGTCGCCCTGGATGACCTGGCGTTCTCGGTCGAACCCGGTCAGATCTGCGCGCTGATCGGCCCCAACGGCGCCGGCAAGACCACCCTGTTCAACGTGATCAGCCGCCTCTACCAGCCCAATGAGGGCACGGTGACCTTCGACGGCCACGACCTGCTGGCGGTCCCGGCCCACCGCATCGTCCGTCTCGGGGTGGCCCGCACGTTCCAGAACGTCGCCCTGGTCCCGGCGCTCTCGGTCCTCGACAACGTGATGACCGGAGCCCACTCCCACGGCCACGTCGGGTTCGGGCGGGGTCTGCTGCGCTGGGGTATGGACCGCGAGGAGCACCAGCTCCGCCGGCAAGGGCTCGAGCTGTTGGACCGGTTGTCCCTGGCCCACCTGGCCCATCGCCCCGCGGGCGGGCTGCCCTTCGGGACCCTCAAGCGGGTCGAGCTGGCCCGGGCCCTGGCCGCCGAGCCCAAGCTCATGATGCTGGACGAGCCGGCCAACGGACTGACCCACAGCGAGGTCGACGAGCTGGTCGAGACCCTGCGGCACATTCGGGAGGAGTTCGACCTGACCATCCTGCTGGTCGAGCATCACATGGCCATGGTGATGGCCCTGTCCGAGCACATCGTGGTGCTGGACTTCGGGCGCAAGATCGCCGAGGGCACCGCCGACGAGGTCCGCAACGACCCGGTGGTTATCGAGGCCTATCTGGGAGCCCCCACATG
>DASXTK010000253.1:0-16535 GCA_036505485.1 Acidimicrobiales bacterium | reverse complement strand
AGGCAAACTCGATCTGATTGAGGCAAACTCGGCAGTGACCTGCGGCCAGTCGAGCTGGTGGGCGGTCATAAGCGGGACGGCTATTCGCCGGGCTCTTGAGGCACCGACGCTGCGGCCGGTCCCATGGATCGTCTGCTTGGTAGCCGAGACGACGAGGAAGGCTCCCCACCTGGCTCCCTGGAGTCGGTGGGCTCGATGGAAGCAGAAGAGCCGGCCCCGAAAGACCGGCTCTGAGCTGCAGTTCTTCCCGTCGGGCTGGGGAGACTCGAACTCCCGACCCCTTGACCCCCAGTCAAGTGCGCTACCAAACTGCGCCACAGCCCGTGGGAGCGGACATGGTAGCGCGGGGCCGGAACTAGGTGATCACCCAGCTGATCATCTGGATGATGCGGAACCCCACATAGATCACGGTCACCGCCACCAGCAGCTTGAAGTGCCACGGCGCCTTGGTGGGGCCGGATTCGATGGCGGCGGACACCTCCTCGGGCTCGGCCACCTTGCGGCCGCACTCCGGGCACGTGCCGTCGGCGTTGAGGGTGTTGGGGTTCAGGAAGCGGCTACAGCCTTCGCACCAGGGCATCGCCTGCCAGGATGCCAGGCTCGCCCTGCCACCACGTAGCTCGCCAGCAACGGAAATGAGCTTCGCAGTAATCTCACGCCGCCGTTACCAGAGAGGCGGCCGGCGGAGGGGGAGATCGCTATGGGGAAGCTCCGTGCATCGGTCGCGGTCGTCGGCGCGCTCGCGGCCACAACGATCGGCCTGACGCCCATGTCTCCGGCGAGTAGTTCGCCGAACGCCCCGCGGCACGACGTGGGCCTGGCCATACCCATGATCTGCAACGGTCAGCCCGAGGTCATCCACGTGTCGGCCCACCTGCCCCGCAAGGTGAAGGCCGGACGCGCCTTCACGATCAGCAACATCGTCACCGATGTCCAGCTGGACGGCCAGGTCAACATCTCCACCTCCGGAGCCATCCCGCAGACCATCTCGGCCGGAACCGGCACACCCAGCACCACCCAACTAGTGGCCGACGGTCAGGCCGGCGACACCATCGAGGTGGCGGTCACCGGGGCCAGCTACGTCATCCAGGGATCGAGCTCACCATCCGGCCCGCCGGTTTCGCCGGGCACCCTGGTCATTTGCACGCCGGAGGCTCCGGTGTCCTTGGGCACGATCCGGGTGGTCCGCCCGACCAGCCACCTGGGCGAGATCAGCACGGCGATCGACGTCGACCATGGCACCGGCTTCCACATCCTGGGCGCCTTCCTCTACAGCGGCGTCACGGTGCGCTCCACGTTCACCGTGCCGACCCAGCTGATCTCGGGCCAGACGTTCTCGCTGCCTGACCTGCAGGTGGGCTTCGTCCCCGACCTCGACGGCGCCGTGATTGCCGACCCCACGATCGTTGTGGCCGGCACGGACGTGACCAAGCTGACGCCCACCGCGGTTGTGACGGTGACCGCCCAGCCGGGCGAGACCGTCGAGATCTATCTCCAGAGCGCCATCCCGATCCTCAGCGGCAGCCCCATCGGCGTGTCGTACCCACTGGGCTCGGGCCACCTGGCCAGCATCCCGGTGGTGGCGGGATGACGGCCGCCGCGATCCTCGTCGCCATGGCCGCGGCCGCCGCGGGCCTCACGCCCCTGGCCCCGGTCGCCGCCACACCCCAGGCCCCGCGGCACGACGTCAGCCTGGCCATACCGATGACCTGCAACGGCCAGCCCGAGGTCATCCACGTGTCGGCCCATCTACCCCAGAAGGTCAAAGCCGGACGGGCCTTCACCATCAGCAACGCCGTCACTGACGTCCAGTTCGGCGGGACGGTGCACCTGTCGACCGCCGGAGCCGTCCCGGACACGATCTCCGCAGGCGCCGACCGCCCGAGTACGACCCAACTCGTGGCCGACGGCCACCCCGGCGACACCATCGAGGTCAAGGTCACCGGTGCGAGCTACATCAAGGATGGCTTCGCCATACCGGGCACGCTGTTCACCTGCACGCCGGCGACCGAGGTGAGCCTGGGCACGATCCGGCTCACCGGACCCGCCCGGCGCCCCGCCCCGTCGAGCACCCCCGTCGACGTCACGCATGCTGTCGAGTTCCACTTGTTCGGAGGACCCACGCTCATCAGCGGGGAGGTGGTCCGGACGACGTTCTCGGTCCCGAACCAGCTGGTGTCGGGCCAGACCTTCACCCTGCCGGATCTCCAGGTCATCCCCATCCCCGACCTCGACGGCGCCGTGGTCCTGGACGCCACCATCGTGCCGGCCGGCACCGACCAGACCCGGCTGACGACCACCAGCGTGCAAACCGTCACCGCCCAGCCGGGCGAGACCGTCGACATCTATCTGCAGAGCGCCCGCGTGATCCTCAGTGGCAGCTTCCTCGGCACCGAGTTCCCGCTGGGGTCGGGACATTTGGCCAGCATTCCTGTCGTCGCCGGATAGGTCGCGTCGGTCCCCGCTCAGCTCGGCGCCAGGCGCGAGCGGGGACCGGCCGTAACCAGGCGCGACGGCAGCGGGTGACCGACGATCTCCCTCAGCCGGGAGGCCACGGCCAACAGTCCATCGAGGTCGATCATGGTGAACAGCCCGAGGTCGTCGCACAGGTGGACCAGCTCCTCCGTGGCCAGGTTGCCGCCCGCACCGGCGGCGAACGGGGATCCGCCCAGCCCGCCGACTGCGGTGTCGAAGCGGCGGACTCCCAGCTCCAGCGCGGCGTAAGCGTTGACCAGAGCGGTGCCCCGAGTGTCGTGGAGGTGCATTCCCACGTCCGTGCCCACCAGCGCCACCAGCTCGGTCACTCGGCGAGGCGTGGCCATCCCGGTCGTATCGGCGTACGTGACGGTGGACGAACCCGCGTCCAATGCCCGTCGGCCGATCGCAGCGACGTCGTCCGGCGCCAGATCGCCCTCGTATGGGGATCCGAAGGCGCAGGAGATCACCGCGTCCAGCGGAAGGGTCTCCCCCACCACTCCCCGGATGGCGCCCACCTGGGCCAGCGATTCCTCCACCGACATGTGGACGTTGCGCTGGCTGTAGGCCTCGGAGGCGGACACCGTGAGCGACAGCCCGTCGACCCCGGCGGCCAGAGCGAGCACGGCGCCTTTGACGTTGGGGACCAAGGCGACGTACTGCACCCCGTCCGCCCGGCGGATCCCGGCCAGGACTTCGGCGGCCCCCGCCATCGCCGGCACGGCCTTGGGCGAGACGAACGCCGCCGCCTCGATGGTCCGAACCCCAGCTGCCACGAGCGACTCGATCAGCTCCACCCGGGCGGAGACGGGAACCGGATCCTCCGGCTGGAGCCCGTCCCGGGGCCCGACCTCCCGGATCGTCACGGCGTCGCTCATACCGGAGGAACCCCATGGCGCCGGTCGGAGAAGGAACGGTCCTTCGACTGCGCCAGCTCCAGCCGGCGGATGCACTCCGAACGCAGGTCGGCGAAGTCCACGACCGCGTCGATCACCAGCTCCGAGGCCAGGCGATACAGATCGACGTCGGCCTCGTAGAGCTTGCGCTGCTCGTCCACGAACGCAGCCCGCTCGTCAGGATCCTCGATCGCCGCGATCTTGTTGGCGAACACGGCGTTGACCGCGGCCTCCGGTCCCATCACCGCGATCCGGGCCGTCGGCAACGCCAGGGTGGCCTCGGGCTCGAACGCCGGACCGGACATGGCGTACAGCCCCGCGCCGTAAGCCTTCCGCACGATGATCGACAGCTTGGGCACGGTGGCCTCGCTCACCGCGGTGACCATCTTGGCCCCGTGGCGGATGATGCCCTGCCGCTCCACCTCGGTGCCGACCATGAACCCGGGCACGTCGGCCAGGAACAGCAACGGGATGTTGAAGGCGTCGCAGAGCCACACGAACCGCGCCGCCTTGTCCGCCGAGTCGACGAACAGCACGCCGCCCTTGGCCGCGGGGTTGTTGGCCACGATCCCCACCGGCTGCCCATCCAGACGGGCCAAACCGGTGATCAGCTCGGGGGCGAACAGCGGCATCCGCTCGAAGAACGACTCGGCGTCGACCAACCCGTCGATCAGCTCGTGCATGTCGTAGGCGACCTGCTCCTCGTCGGGCACGATCGACCGGCTGCCCAGGTCGATCGCCGGCCCAACGGCTTCGTAGCCCGGCGGCGCCGATCGCCACGACTGCGGGAAGTAGGTGAACCACGCCTTGGCCTGGTCGAGGGCGTCGGGATCATCCACGGCGAGGTTGTCGCCGCAGCCCGACACGGTGGCGTGCATCCGGGCGCCGCCCATCTCCTCCAGCGTTGTGATCTCCCCGATCACCATCTCGGCCATGCGAGGCGACCCCAGGTACATGGAGGCGTTGCCCTCCACCATGAACACCATGTCGCAGAAGCTGGGGATGTAGGCGCCGCCCGCCGCCGACGGCCCGAACAGACAGCAGATCTGGGGAACCTTCCCCGACAGCCGAATCTGGTTGTAGAAGATCCGCCCGGCACCTCGGCGTCCGGGAAACAGGTCGACCTGGTCGGTGATCCGGGCCCCGGCCGAGTCCACCAGCCAGAACACCGGCAGCTCGTGGCGCAGGGCGTACTCGGTCAGCCGCACGATCTTCTCCACCGTGCGGGCGCCCCACGACCCGGCCTTCACCGTGGGGTCGTTGGCCATGACGCACACCGGCCGCCCGTCGACCCGGCCCACGCCGGTGACGACACCGTCGGCGGGCAGGTCCTCGGCCTGGTTGTTGGCCAACAAGCTGTCCTCGGCAAAGGAGCCGGGGTCGAGCAGAAGCCCCAGCCGATCGCGCACGAACAGCTTGTTCTGCTGGATCAGCTTGTCGCCGACCTTGGTCTGGTTACCGGCCAGCGCCCGTTCGACCTTGCCGGCGAGCTCGCTCATTCCAGGGATTCTGCCCGCTGGCGTGGCCCTAACGACGCTTCTGTGACCTGCCGGCCGCGGCCGGCCGCGGCGGGCTGGTCACAGAACGGCGGAGGACCACCGTTTCAGGTACGGCGGATGGCCAGGATGGCGACGTCGTCGCTCATGGGATCCGAGGCGAAGTCGCGGGCCGCTTCCAGCAGGCTCTTGCACAGCACGCCCGGCGCTACGCCGGGGTCGCGCCGCAGGGTGTTGGCGATCCGCTCCTCGCCGAAGATCTGCTCGCCGTTGCGGACCTCGGCCAGCCCGTCGGTGTAGAGGAGCAGGAGGTCGCCCAGCGACAGCGGGATCTCCCGGCTGTGGTAGCGGGAGTTCGGGTCCAGCATCAGCAGCGGACCGGTGGCCCGGAGTGGCCGCACGCCCTTGTCGTGCCACAGCCAGGCCGCGGGGTGGCCGGCCGAGGCGAAACGCAAGGTGCCGGCGTCGGTGTCGAACACCACGACCACCAGCGAGATGAACTCCTCGCCCCGCTCCAGCGCCGACATCTGGGTGTTGAGCTCCTCCAACGCCTGGGCCGGATCCCGGTACTGACGGAGGAACACCCGCAGCAGGTACTTGGCCTGGAACGCGGTGATCGACGGCTCGATCCCCCGGCCGGTCACGTCGCCGATGACCGCGGCGATGCGGTGGGGACCGACCCGGAACACGTCGTAGAAGTCGCCGGCCATCATGCCGGTGCCGGCCTGGTACACCCGGCCCAGGTCGAACCCGGCGAAGTCGGGCAGGTCGTCGGGAGCCAGACGGGCGGCCCAGCGCTTGGGTGCCAGCTCATCCTGGGTCAGGACCTCTTCGGCCCGGCGTTCGATCGCTGCTCGGTCCTCGGCCAACCGGGACTCACGCACGAACTCCCGGCTGTAGAGCACCGACACCGCCACCGGGATGAGCACCAGCCCGAACAGCGCCATTGCCGGCTCGCCCAGGAACGCGGCGACCGCGGCGGCGATGGTGACGGCGCCATAGACCGCGCTGGCGTGGAGGTCGCGCCGGAACGCCGAACGGGCCAGAACGGCGGCGTCGGCTTCCGGTCCGTGCTCGCCTTCGATCCGGCGCCACACCACCCGTAGGCGTAGCGCCGAGCGACCCCAAACCACGGCGGCGACCGAGCACGCGCCAGCCACGAGGATGAGGACCGGATTCATGCGCCCGACGATGCTACCGGCGCGGAGAGGGCCGCGGGGAGTGTTGAGTTTTCAGATGAACTACGGAACGGCCCAACTCAGTCCGACCGGCGACGGACCCGCAGCTTGAGGGGGGTGGCGCCCAGATCGAAGGCTTCACGCAACTTTCGCTCGAGATAGCGCAGATACGTGCGCGGAAGCTCACGATTGGCGAAAAGCGTGAACGTCGGCGGGTCGGTCGCCCCCTGGGTGGCATAGAGGACGCGGGCTCCGGCCGGAGCGGCCTGGGCCATCTGCGCCTCCTGGATGACCTCGTTCACCCGTCGGGTGGGGACCCGGCGCCGGTAGGCGTCGAGGCTGGAATCGACCGCCGGCAACAGCTTGTGGACCCCCCGCCCGCTCAGGGCGCTGACCGGCAGGACCGGGGCCTCGCCGATGAACCGCAGCTTGTCCCCCACCTCCCAGCGGAGCCGGGACCGGGCCTCGGTGTCCAGCAGCTCCCACTTGTTGAGGACCACGACTATCGGGCAGCCCGCGGCGTCGACTCGTTCGGCCAGACGCTGGTCCTGGCCGGTCACGCCCTCGGTGGCGTCGATCACCAGGAAGGCCACCTCGGACTTGTCGACCGCTTCGAGCGCCCGGACCAGCGAGTAGTACTCGGTGCCGCGGTCGACCTTGGACTTGCGTCGCATGCCGGCGGTGTCCACGAAACGGATGCTGCCGATGTCGGTCTCGACCACGGTGTCGATGGTGTCGCGGGTGGTGCCGGGCTGGTCGTGGACCACGGCCCGCTCGTCGCCGATGAGCCGGTTGAACAGGGTCGACTTGCCGACGTTGGGGCGGCCGACGATGGCGATCGCGACGATGTCGTCGGGCTGGTCGCCGTCGAGCTTGCCGCCGCCGCCAGGGTCAGCGGAAGGGGAAGGAGACACGGCAGAAGCCGTCGACACGTCCCCGGGGCCACCGACCTCCGCCGACTCCGACTCCGGAGGGAGGAGGTCCACGACCTCGTCCAGCAGGTCGCCGCTGCCGCGGCCGTGCAGCGCGCTGACCGGGAACGGGTCGCCCAGGCCCAAGGCGACCATCTCCCACGCCGCGCCTTCGTGGGCGGTGTCGTCGACCTTGTTGGCTACGAGCAGGACGGGCTTGCCCGACCGGCGCAGCAGGTTGGCGACGTGGCTGTCCTCCTCGGTGACGCCGGTGGTGACATCGACGACGAACAGCACCACGTCGGCGTCGGTGATGGCCCGTTCCGACTGGAGGCTGACCTTGCGATCGAGGCTGTCGCCTCCGACCATCCAGCCGCCGGTGTCGACCACCCGGAAGTCCCGGCCTCGCCAGTTGGCGTCCAGCTCCTTGCGGTCCCGGGTGACGCCGGGTCGTTCCTCCACGATGGCGGCTCGGCGGCCGACCACCCGGTTGATCAGCGTCGACTTGCCGACGTTGGGTCGTCCCACGATGGCGACCAGCGGCATGTCCATGGTCAGGCCGCCGATCCGAGGGCGGCGCGCAGCCCGTGGCCGGAGGCCGGGACGATCTCCACCGGATGGGGCAGGTCGCCGGGTTCGGTGCCGTCGAGGAACCGGCCCTGGCTCAAGCACACATCCGGGATGAGATAGCGGTGGCCCGGCGGTTCGTCGGCCAGCACTCGGGCCAGGTCCTCGCCCACCAGCAGTCCCGACACCGCGATGTTGCCGCCGAAGTAGTTGTTCTCGACCGGAATGACCCGTACGTCGCTCCGGCCGACCTGTTCCAGGAGCGGCCCGAGCACCCGGGCACCGTAGGGCGCCGTGAGGATGGCGACCGGGGCACGCCGGCTCGGGCCCACCCGGAGCAGCTGCCCTTCGGAATGAGACGCGCACCGGTAAGGCTCGTAGTCGGTGTCGGTCGAGGCCGACAGGTCACCGTCCGCCCACCGGAAGAACCCACCCCGTTCAGAATCTGCCCGGGGCGCCAGCTCCGCCGCGAACTCGGCCGCGAACGACCGGGCCATGCCGATGCCGTCCTCGACCATGGAGAAGTCCTCGTACGTCTCAGCCGTCGGGAACGGACGGGCCGCCAGCAGGTAGTACTCGTCGGCGGCGTAGACCAGTCGGCGGCCCAGGGCAGCGCGGAACACGTCCTGCCAGTCCTCCACCGCGTCGACCACGGCGGCGGCCTCGTCGAGGGTGTGGGGTCGCATCCGGGGCTCGGTGTTGAACTGGGACACGCCGAGCGGCACGACGGCCAGGGTGGCGAGCTCGGGATAGCGGTCCAGCACGCCGGCCAGGGTGTCGTCGAGCACGGCGCCGTCGTTCACCTCCGGACACACCACCACCTGACCGTGGACCTCGACGCCGTGGTCCAGCAGAGCCCGCAGCCAACGCAGGCTGGTGGCACCCCGGCGGTTCCGCAGCATCTCGGACCGGACCTCGGGATCGGTGGCGTGGATGCTGACGTAGAGCGGGCTCAGGCCCTCGGTCACCACCCGTTCCAGGTCGGCCTCGGTGAACCGAGTGAGCGTCGTGAAGTTCCCGTAGAGGAACGACAACCGGTAGTCGTCGTCCTTGAGATAGAGGCTGCGGCGCAACCCCGGCGGCAGTTGGTAGATGAAGCAGAACTCGCAGTGGTTGTCGCAGGTGCGCACCCGGTCGAACAGTGCCGAGTGGACTTCGACCCCCAGCGGCTCCCCGGCCTTCTTGTCCACCTCGACCAGCGCCTCGAGCCCGCCCCGGTTCACGTCGAGGGCGATGTGCGGCTCGTCGACGAGCATGCGCCACTCGATGAGGTCTCGCGGCACCTCTCCGTTCACCGCCACGATCTCGTCGCCCTCGCTCAACCCGGCCCGCGCCGCAGGCGAACCAGGCGCTACAGCGACGACGCGGGGAACGGACATGACTGACCATCCTATGGGCGCCGGTAACGTGGCCCGCGATGGCTCCCCCGCCGACCGCCCCCACTGCGACGCAGGTCGACAAGGTGCTGTTGGCCGCGCCCCGGGGATTCTGCGCCGGCGTGGAGATGGCCATCAAGGCCTTGAGCTGGATGGTCCGGGCCTTCGAGCCGCCGGTCTACTGCTACCACGAGATCGTCCACAACCAGCTGGTGGTGGAACGCTTCCGGGACCTGGGCGTGATCTTCGTCGACGACATCGCCGAGGTCCCGCCCGGCCGGCCGATCATGTTGTCGGCCCACGGCTCGGCCCCCGAGGTCGTCGCCGCAGCCCGGGCCAAGGGCAGCTGCGTGGTCAACGCGGTCTGCCCATTGGTGACCAAGGTGCACCATGAGGTGAAGGTCCGGGCGGGCAAGGGGTTCCGCATCGTCTACGTCGGCCACCAGGGCCACGAGGAAGCGGTCGGCACCATGGCCGTCGCCCCAGACGACATCGATCTGGTCGAGACGGTGGAGGAGGTCGACGCCCTCCCCGACACCGAGGCCCCGGTAGCGCTGCTGGCCCAGACCACGCTCTCCCATCGGGACTGGTCGGCGGTGGCGGAACGGGCCGCCGAACGATTCCCCGGCCTGTGGCGGCCCGGACGCAGCGACCTGTGCTTCGCCACCACCAACCGCCAATCGGCCCTGGCCCAGATCGCCCCCCGCAGCCACGCGGTCGTGGTCATCGGATCGGCCAACTCGTCCAACACCCGAGCCCTCGAACGCCTGGCCCAGGAGTCTGGCTGCGCCCGGGTGTTCCGGATCAACACCGTGGATGAGCTGCCCACCGACCTCCACGGCACGGTCGGCGTGACCGCAGGAGCATCGGCACCGGAGGAATTGGTGGACGCGGTGATCGCCCGCCTGTCCCCCCGGGACGGAGTCGAGGAGGTCAGCTTCACCGACGAGGACGAGTACTTCCCTCCCCCACGAGAGCTACGAGATCTCTTGGCCGGCCTCGACGTAGCAGCCACCTTCGCCTTCGGCGGCTCGGTCCCCACCCGCCCCACCCTCGACGACCGCGCTCTAGGCGCCAGCTCCGTCCTCGAATTGCTCGTCTAGAACCGCGCTATTTCGGCTTCCCGCCCGCTGCACACGAACTAGTGTTCGTGTATGGACGAACTGAAGGCCATACAGCGAGGCGTGGACACCATCGCCGCGATCGACCCGGACACCCTCGACGAGGACGAGCTCAACGCCGGCCTGGGTGAGCTCCGCCGCCTCCTGAACAAGCTGATCGCCATAGAAGCCCAGCTCCTAGCCGACTTCGACCGCCGCCAACTATGGAAGCACGACGGCTCGACGTCACTAGTCGCCTGGCTCACCCGCCACCTCCGCCCCTCTCCTCCTGCCCCACCGGCGCAAACCCAGCGACAGGTGCGCCTGCCACCTAGCCCCGCCGGTGCAAGCCCCGCGACGGCGCCCGAAGGCCGAGACCCACACAGCCGCCCCAACTCGCCCGTCGCCCTGACCACCTGAGCCGGGAAGGCCTGCCTCTCGGGCCGCAGTCCCCTTGCGGTGGCTGGGTGTCTCGGCGGGGGGCAATGAGGCATGTAGGCCAGCCCCTCCGGGGCTGGCCTAGTCCATTGTGGTCTGGCGGTCCCTTGCGAGGTGGGCCGTCAAGGGCCGTCGCCACGCCGCTACTCGGCGTGGCATAACTCGGCCTTCGGCCGTCCCTTGACCGCCCACCGCGGTCGGCTTCCGAAATTGAGGCGTTTGCCGCGCTTATAGCGCGAGAAACGCCTCAATTTCGGCAAGGACCCGCCACCGACCACCGAGGGCAGTCAAGGGTCAGTTCGGCGGTCACGGAGCGCAGCGACGGGACCGTCGGGCTGCGCCCTTGACGGCCCGGGCACGGGCGGGAACACACTGGAACGAGCCAGCCCCCTCGGGGGCTGGCTTGCGCGCCTCGTTTCGTTGTTGCCCGACTAGGCGGGCAGCCAGAGGTTGACCGCCGCGCCACCCGCGGGGGTGTTGCTGGCCGAGATGGTGCCGCCGTGGGCTTCCACCAGGTCTCGGGCGATGGACAGGCCAAGGCCGCTGCCGCTGGAGTCGGCGGCGCGGGTGAAGCGGTCGAACACTCCCGCCAGCTTCTCCGGCGGGAAGCCCGGGCCCGAGTCGGTGACCGTGATCCGGACGCCGTTGTCCTCCGCGGCCACCCGGACCTGGACCCGCTGACCGGATGGCGTGTGGCGCAGGGCGTTCGACAGCAGGTTGTCCAGGACCTGACGGATGCGGTTGGAGTCGAGGTCGACCTCCGGCAGCGGGCGATCCACCGAGGCGCTCAGCTCCACGCCCTGCCGTTCGGCCAGCGGAGCGTGGGCGGCCACGGCGTCCTCCGCTAGGACTGCGGGGTCCACGCGCTCGGGGTGCAGCACGATCCGGCCGGCCTCGGCCAGCGCCAGGGTGTGCAGGTCGTCCACCAGCCGGGACAGGCGTTGGGTCTCCTCCAGCAGGGACGTCAGATGGGGGTCGTCGCGAGGATGGATGCCGTCGAGCTGGGCCTCGATCCCGCCGTGGAGCACGGCTAGCGGGGTCCGCAGCTCATGCGTGACATCGGCCAGGAACCGTCGGCGCTGCTCGTCGGTGGTGGCCAGGCTGCCGGCCATCTGGTTGAAGGTGGTCATGAGCAGCCGGAGCTCCCGGGGTCCGTCGGGCTCGACCGTGACGTCGTAGTCCCCCTCGGCGACCCGTTCAGCGGCACCCAGCAAGTCTCCGACCGGTCGGCTGAGCCGGCGATAGGCCAGTGAGGTGGCGATGCCTCCGACCACCAGAACGAAGCCGCCGACGGCCACTAGAGCGAACGGAAATGGTCGCGCCCGGTCTCGGGAGCCGTCGTTGTAATCCCGGCTGGCTCCGCCGAAAACGGCGCCCAGCCCCCAGAACACCAACACCAGCAGCGCCACGAACACCAGGAACCGTCGCCGGAACCACCGAGGCGGCCCATACCGGCCGCGGCGCCGACGCCGGTGATAGGAACCGTGCCAGCCAGCCGACGATGCCCTCGGCGGACCCGACGGCGGCCAGGGTTCGCCCTCGGGCCACCACGGCGGACCATGCCGGCCCCAGTGACGCGAACCAGCCCAAGGAGGGCCGCAATCACGGTCGGGCTGGTCCGACGGGGAGTCCTGCGATGGGTCGCCGGTCACGGAGGCTTCCTCACGCTTCGGCGAAGCGGTAGCCCACGCCGTGCACCGTCAGCAGGTACCGGGGCCGGTGCGGGTCGGGTTCGAGCTTGCGGCGGATGTTCTTGATGTGGGCATCGATGGCCCGCTCGTAGGACTCGACCGCGATGCCGTGGATCACGTCCAGCAGCTGAGCCCGGGTGAACACCCGGCCGGGTTGCCGGGCCAGATGGACCAGCAGGTCGAACTCAGTGACGGTCAGGTCGAGGTCGTGGCCGGCGACAGTAACCATGCGACGGGCGGTGTCGAAGGCGACATCTCCCACCACGAACGTCTCCCGCTCGCTGACCGTGCCCTCGACCCGGCGCAGCACCGCTCGGACCCGGGCCACCAGCTCCCGGGGGCTGAACGGCTTGACCAGGTAGTCGTCGGCTCCCAGCTCCAGACCCAGGACCCGATCCAGCTCGTCGCCGCGGGCGGTCAGCATGATGATCGGCACCGCGGAGCCCCGGCGCAGCTCTCGGGCCACGTCCAACCCGTCGATCCCAGGCAAGCCGAGATCCAACACGACCAGGTCAGGGCGGAGGGCCCTGACCTGGTCGAGTGCGCTGCGTCCGTCGCTGGCGGAGGCCACCGTGAAGCCGGCGTCGGTGAGGTAGTCCCGTACGACTTCGACGATCTTGGGTTCGTCGTCCACGACCAACACCTGCTTCGGCACTCCGCCAGTCTGGCGGGCTCACACGCTGGTAGGGGGTGATCCCGTCGGGTCGCTCACGGTCGGCTCACCGGCCGCGGTGCCCTGGGGAGCGGGCGCCGTGGACGATTCACCGGGAGGCGACTCGACTCCCTGACCATGCGCCCGGCGATGCCAATCCTCGAACCGGCCCTCGGGTCCACACGGTCCGCCGCCGGGACCCCAGCCACCGCGGTAGCCGTGGCCGTAGCCATAGCCGCCCCAGTGGCGACGCCGACCGCCGACCAGCCAGATGAATCCGAAGATCAGCAGCAGCGGGAACAGGAAGAACCCGAACCCGGGCCCGCGGTGCCAACGCCCATCACGGTCGACGTCCACGACCCGGACCACCTCGCCGTTGTTGCCTTCCTCATTGGTCACCGTGCGGGTGACCACTTCGTCGTCCTGGCCGGCGCGGTAGGCGCCAACCCCAACGGTCAGCAGGACCGTGGCGGCGAGCACGCCCGCCAGCACTCCGGTCCACACACGTCGGTTCATCACTTGTCTCCTTCTCTCGTTCTCCTACCGACCACGATCGGCCGGAGATGTGGAGACGATGTGAAGACGATCCGAATGTGTGTGCGCGCGATTAGGAGGTGTCCGGCTCGGGCTCGTTGGGGACGCCGGCGCGTTGTTGGGCTTCGTCGTAGAGGCCCTGGATGTCGGCCTTGAGCTGGTCGGTCAGCTCCCGAACCACCCGACGGGGGACGCGGCCGCTGCCGTCGCCCTTGGGCGGCTCCAACGGCTCGCCCACCACGAGCACGACCTTGTGGGGCCGGATCCACCTGGCGCCGATGGGCATGGCCGAGGCCGAGCCACCGATGCCGACAGGGACCAACGGCACCCCGGTGCGGGCCGCGATGTAGGCCGGACCATCGAAGACCTCGGCGACCTTCGTTCCCTCCCGCCGGGTCCCCTCCGGGAACACCACCAGCGGCTCACCGTTCTCGATCACCTGCATGCTGGTGCGCAGAGCCTCCCGGTCGGCCACACCCCGACGCACCGGGAACGCCCCGAGGATGGAGATGAACCACCCCAACGGGCCCCACTTCCACAGCGAGTCCTTGCCGATGTAGCGCATGCGCTTGTGGGTGACCGCAGCCACAAGGAAGAAGTCGATGTTCGAGCGGTGCACCGGCGCCAGTACGAACGGGCCGTTCTGCGGGATCCAGTTGCGGTCGACGACCTCCAACCGGAACCACAGGCGCGACAACACCCGCACGAGGATGAAGTGGATGACGCTGTACAGGATCTTCTCGCCGCGGGTGGGCGGATGGACCGGCTTCGACAGCCGAGCCCGCCACGCCGCGTCCCGAGCGCTCTCGACCTCGGCCTCGACCGGAGCTTCGGATTCGGCCCCGACCGGGGCCGCGCCGTCGTTGGTCGCCTCCGGCGGATCCTCCCCTGCGCCCGCGTCAGTACCGGTTCCCTCAGCCATCGATCCTCCGAGCCAAGCCCTCCACGATCTCCTCGATGCTGAGATCGCTGGTGTCCACCTCCAAGGCATCGTCGGCCTGTCGCAGCGGTGACTCGTTGCGCCCCGAGTCGTACGCATCACGCCGCGCCAGATCCGCCGCCACCGTCTCGTAGTCGAGGCTGGTCACCTCGGCCGCCCGGCGCTCGGCCCGGATGTCGGGCCGCGCCGTCAGATACACCTTGAGGATCGCGTCGGGGAACACCACGGTGCCGATGTCCCGGCCTTCGAGCACCCCGCCGCCGTGGCGGTCGGTCCACTCCCGTTGCCGGCGGACCATCTCGGCCCGCACCGCCGGGTTGGCGGCCACGATGGACACTGCCCGCGACACCTCGGGTCCCCGGATCTCGATGGTGGCGTCCACGCCATCGACCCGGATACCGTCCTCGGTCACCTCCATGTCGACGTCGCGGGCCAGCAGCGCCACCGGCTCGGGCTCGGCGGGGTCGATGCCTCGACGCAGCGCCGCGAACGTGATCCCTCGATACATGGCGCCGGTGTCCAGATAGCTGAGACCAAGGCGCTGGGCCAACCGCCGCGCCACGGTCGACTTCCCTGAGCCCGCTGGTCCGTCGATGGCGATGACCTTCACGAGAACCGAACCCTATCCGCGGCTATGCACCACCTGGGTAGAGCAGAGCGAGCGTGTTCCAGAACCCCGGGAACGTCTTGGCCACGCAGTCCGGGTCGAGGATCTCGATGCCCGGGGCTCGCAGGCCCAACAGGGCGAAGCTCATGGCCATGCGGTGGTCGTCGTAGGTCTCGATCTGCGCCGGCTGCGGGTTCCCGGGATGGACCACGAACCCGTCGGCCTCCTCGTCGGCCCGGATGCCACAACGCCGCAGCTCACGGACCACGTTGCCGACCCGGTCGGTCTCCTTGGCCCGGATGAACCCGACGCCCCGGACCCGGGTGGGCGAGTCGGCGAACACCGCCACCGCGGCCAGGGTCTGGGCGGTGTCGGACATGTCGCCCATGTCGACATCCACGCCTCGGAGTCCACCCTCGGACTCCACCGTAGTGCCCGACGCTCCTCGCTCGACCCGGCAGCCCATCTGCTCCAGGACGTCGACGAAGTGGACATCGCCTTGGACGCTGTCCTTCCCGAGACCGTCGATGGTCACCCGGCCGCCGCAGATCGCCGCCGCCCCGAAGAAGTAGGACGCCGCGCTGGCGTCGGGCTCGATGCGGTAGTTCGTGGCCTGGTAGCCGCCGGGCTGGACCACCCAACCACCGCCATCACCGCCGGCGGCCTGCTCGGTGGCGGTGGCCCCGAAGGCCCGCATCACCGCCACGGTCATCTCCACATACGGTCGGGAGACCAGTTTGTCCCCGGAGGTGCTCACCCGCAGGCCATCGGACCGGGCCGGCGCCGCCAGCAACAGCCCCGACAGGAACTGGCTCGAGGCGTCGCCCCGGACCGGCACCTCGGCCGCGCTAGCTCCGGCTCCACCGTGGACGATCACGGGCAGGTGCCCAGGTTGGTCCTCCTCCACCACATCGGCGTCGAGGAGACGGGCCGCGGCGATGCCATCGGCCATAGGTCGGGCTCGCAGCGGCGGCGCACCATCGAGCCGGACCGGCCCGGGTCCCAAGGCCAGGACCGGCAGCAGGAATCGGGCCGTGGTCCCGGACAGCCGAGCGTCGAGCCGGGCCCCCGCCGCAGCCTGGGGCAGGACCCCGGCGCACCCGGTCACGGTCACCCGCTCCCCCGCTCGGTCGATGTCAACGGCGATGCCCAGCCGGGTCAGGCCGTCGAGCATGGCCTCGGTGTCGTCGGCCAGCAGGACGCCGTCCAAGACGCTGGTCCCCTCGGCGAGCGCGGCGCAGACGAGGGCCCGGTTGGTCAGGCTCTTGGACCCGGGGATCGGCACCCGGGCATCCAACGGCCCGTCGATCGGCGTGATTGTGTGTCGAACGCTCACCGGTCGGCGCTGCGGTCCTTAGCCGAGGCAATAGTGCCCACCATCGAGCGGCTGAGGTCATAGTGGCCATATCCGGCCACTATGACCTCAAGCTCGCTCAGGTGGGCACTATTGCCTCGGGCCGAACGGGTCACTGCAGGGCGTCCACGGGGTGGACCGAGGACCGGTAGCCCTTGTCGGCCAGCCCCTGGCGCAGCCGGGGTACGGCGTCGGCCTCGACCAGCAGGATCAGCACACCCCGCAGTCCCTCGGACGAGTGGGCGATCTCCACGTCGACCAGGTTGACGCCAAGCTCGGTGGCCAGGGTGGTGACATCGGCGATGACGCCGGGCCGGTCG
>DASXTK010000252.1:0-28219 GCA_036505485.1 Acidimicrobiales bacterium | reverse complement strand
ACCGACGCCTTCTACGCCGACCACGCGCCGTACGTGTGGTCGGTGGAGACCACGCCCGAGCAGGTGGGGACCCACGTGGCCGAGTACGTGTCCAAACGGCTGGCCGGACGCGTGGCCGCTTTCGCCGGCGACACCGAGCTGCAGCGGACGATTCGCCGCTTCGGGCTGATCAGCGTCAGCGGGCCGTTCGGGGGCGCGGGCCTGGGACCGTCGATCAGGGACCAACTCGGCGAAGCCGGCGTCGAGCTGGTCGACGACATGGCCTACGGCGACTCGAACGGCGTGGGCCAGGTGCAGGCCACCATGATCGGGCGGCTCAAGTCCCGCGGGGTGACCACCGTGGTCTACGCGGGCGACCCGATCGCCATGGTCTCGTTGATGGCCGAGGCGTCGCGGCAGCAGTGGTACCCCGAGTGGTTCATGACCGGCGGCTTCTCGTCCGAGCGGTCGAGCTGGGGGCGCTACGCCGACCCGGCCCAGATGGCCCACGCCTTCGGGATCACCCCGCTGGCGCCCCCGGCCACCTCGCCCGAGGAGGACATCATCTTCCGGCTCTACCGCGAGGCCAACGGAGGCCAGGAGCCGCCGGCCCGCCAGAGCGCGCCGCAGCTCTGGGCGCCCGTGTTCCTGTTCTTCTCGGGGCTGGGGACGGGCGAGGACCTGTCGCCCGAGGGCTTCCGCCGCTCGCTGTTCGAGGCCAAGCCGCTCGGTGGCGACCCGGACACCCCGTACATCCCGCTGATGTCGTACGGCGACTCCAGCCTGTGGCCGTATCCCGACTACGCCGGGATCGACGACTTCGCCGAGATCTGGTGGGACACCAGCGCCACCGGAGCCGACGAGTTCGGGGAGGAGGGCCATGGGCTGTGGCGCTACGCCGACGGGGCCCGTCGCTACATACCCGGCAGCTGGCCCGAAGGTGCGTCCCGAGCGTTCGTCCGTGATGGCGCCGTGACCGAGGTCGCCAACTGATGCGGAACCGCCTGTCGGTGCTCGTGGTCCCGGCCATCCTCTTGGGGGCCCAGGCCGTGGTGTTCCCGATGCCGACGGGTGTCTACATCCAGGGCCTCACGCTCGGGTTGCTCGGCGCCCTCGTGGCGGTCGGCCTGTGCCTGATCTACCGGGCGAACCGGATCATCAACTTCTCCCAGAGCGCTCTCGGGCTCGTGCCGACCGTGGTGGCCGTCGACCTCATCGCCTTCAGCGGGTGGGGCTTCGTGCAGGCCGGGCTGGTGGGCGCCGGACTATCGATCGCCCTGGGTCTCGCCCTCTACGGGCTGATCATCCGGCGCTTCGCCACGGCCTCACGGTTGGTCCTGACGGTGGCGACGATCGGCGTGGCCCAGGCCAGCCTGGCGGTGTCCCTGGTGGTGCCGCATCTGTGGGGCGAGGAGCCCCGGCCCGAGCAGATCAGGTCAGGTTGGTCGCTCGACCTGTCGGTCCACCCACTGCTGTTCCACGCCGAGCATCTGTTGGCCTGGGTGGTCGCACCGCTGGCCTTGGCGCTGGTGGCGGTGCTGTTGCTGCGGACCCGGGTCGGGGCGGCGGTGCGGGCCGCCGCCGATCGGCCGGACAGGGCCGCGACGCTGGGCGTGCCGGTCGACCGCCTGCAGATGCTGGTGTGGGCGGGGGCCGCGCTGCTGTCGTTCGTCGGCGTGTTCCTGCGGGTGGCGATCGCGGGGCTGCCGTTCGCGGCGACGGAGTCGTTCACGGCGCTGTTGGCGGTGCTGGCGGCGCTGACCATCGGCCGCTTCACCAACATCGTGCAGGTGGCGGTCACCGCGGTGGCGCTCGGCGTCGTCGAGCAGGCCGTGACCTGGAACCACCCGGAGAATCCCGACCTCTACGCCGTCGTGCTGGCGGTGGTGATCTTCGTGGGCCTGGCCTCGATGGCCAAGCCCCGCAGCCGCCTGGACCGAGACACCACCTCGGCCTGGCAGGTCGGCAGCGAGACCCGTCCCTTGCCGGCTGCCGTCTCGCGACTGCCGGTCGTGCGGGTGGTCCGCCTGGTGGCCTGGGTGGGCGTGGTCGGCGGCGCCGTGGTCCTGCCGTCCCACCTCGGCAGTGGTGACCAGCTGAAAGCGGCCACGGTGCTGGTCTTCGCCTTGGTCGGCGTCTCGCTCGTGGTGCTGACCGGTTGGGCCGGACAGGTGTCCCTGGGGCAGATGGGGTTCGTGGCGGTGGGTGCGGCCGTGGGCGCCTGGTCGACCCACACGCAGGGCTACGACCTCTCGGTGGGCCTGATCGCGGCGGCTGCGGCCGGCGGAGTCGTCGCGCTGGTGGTCGGACTCCCGGCGCTGCGCTTGCGGGGCCTGTACCTGGCCGTGGTCACCCTCGCCTTCAACGTGGCCACCGCGTCGTACCTGTTGAAGCCGGCCTACGCCTCCTGGATCCCCGAAGGGCGCATCACCCGGGGGTCGGTCGTCGGCATCGACATCTCCAGCGAGCGGTCGATGTACTGGCTGTGCCTGGGCGTCTTAGTGGCCATGTTCTGGCTCGCCCAGGCGGTGCGGAAGGGGCGGCCGGGACGGGCCATGGTGGCGCAGCGGGACAACGAGCTGGCCAGCGAGTCCTTCGGCATGAGCACCACCCGGACCCGCCTCACCGCGTTCTCCCTGTCCGGCAGCATCGCCGCGGTAGCCGGCTGCCTCCTCGTCCACGTCCTGCAGACCTACCCCGACCAGTTGCTGCTGCCGGAGCGGAGCATCAGCGCCTTCGGGACCACGGTGGTGGGTGGCATCGGCTCGCCGGCCGGCGCCGTCATCGGGGCGCTCGCCTTCGTGGGCAGCGGCTGGTTCCTCGGCGAGTCGACCCGGGTGCTGTCGACCTCCATCGGCCTGCTCCTCGTGCTCATCCACTTCCCCGCCGGCGTCGCCGGAACCCTCGCCTCGCTCCGCAACCGCGTGCTGTCGGGGCGCGCGAAGTCCGCCCCCGCGGCGGAGCCGGCTCGGTCGGCGGAGCGGGGACCCGAGCCCACCCTTGGCCCCGCTCCTGCCCTGCGGGTGCGCGACCTCCGGGTCTGCATCGACGGACGGGTCATCGTCGACGACGTGAGCTTCGACGTGCCACCAGGCGGAACGCTCGCCCTGCTCGGGACCAACGGAGCCGGGAAGTCGACCGTACTCAACGCCATCAGCGGTCTTCTGCCCGTGGCCGCGGGGTCGATCGAGCTCGACGGGGTCGACGTGACCAACCGGCCGGCCCATCGGATCGCGGCCCTCGGCCTTGTCCAGGCGCCCGGGGGACGAGGGGTGTTCCCATCGCTCACCGTCGCCGAGAACCTCGCCGTCGCCGGGTGGACGCATCCTCGGGGCGACCGGGGAACGCACGCCCGCACCGAGGCCGCGCTCGAAGCCTTCCCCTCGCTGCGGGCTCGGCTACGCGAGCACGGAGCCAACCTCTCCGGGGGCGAGCAGCAGATGCTCGTGCTGGCGATGGCCTGGGTGTCCCAGCCCGCCGTGCTGCTGATCGACGAGCTCTCGCTGGGTCTGGCCCCGATCGTGGTGCATCAGCTGGTCGGCTTCCTCGACCAGATCCGGGCGGCCGGCACCACCGTGGTGGTCGTCGAGCAGTCGCCGGCCGCGGCCCAGGCCCTGACGGACTCGGCGGTCTTCCTGGAGAAGGGCCGCGTGGCCCTCGTCAGCACGCCGTCCGAGCTCCTCGACCGCCCCGACCTCGCCCGCTCCATCTACCTCGCTACCGCCCTCCCAGCCGCGCCGGCGCTGCCGCTCGATGGCGATGGCCACCGTCCCGATGGGGCCGACATCGTCCTCGCCGCGGCGGGCGTCTCGGTCCGCTACGGCGGAGTCCACGCCCTCACGCTGGTCGACCTGGAGGTCGCCGCAGGCGAGGTCCTGGGCCTCATCGGTCCCAACGGCGCCGGCAAGAGCACGCTGCTCGACGCCATGAGCGGGCTGCTGTCGCTGGACTCCGGGCGCATCCACCTCACCGGAGCCGACGTCACCTCGGCCTCGTTCGCCTGGCGGGCCCGCCACGGCCTGGGCCGTTCGTTCCAGGACGCCAAGCTGTTCCCGTCCCTCACGGTGGAGGAGGTCCTGGCCATCGCCTGCGACCGGTGGGTGGAGGCCGGAGGCGTGGCCGACGCCGTGCTGCGCACCCCGGCCCAGCGCCGCAGCGAGGCCGCCCTCCGCACCCGGGTCGAGGAGCTGCTCGATCGCTTCAACCTCGTCGACCAGCGGGAGCAGCGCACCAACGAGCTGTCGACCGGTCAGCAGCGCATCGTCGACCTCGCCGCCCTGCTGGCGGATCAGCCCCGGATCGTGCTCCTCGACGAGCCCTCCAGCGGTCTGGCCCAGGCCGAGGTCGCCGCCCTCGGCACCCTGCTCGGCCGGGTGCACGAGGAACTGCAGCTGACGATGGTCATCGTCGAGCACGACATCCCCCTGGTGTCCTCCCTCGCCGACCGACTCGTCGTGTTCGACCAGGGCCGCATCATCGCCACCGGCCCACCCGCCGACGTCCTGACCCACGACCAGGTCATCAGCACCTACCTCGGCACCCCCACCCCGGCCCGGTCCTCACTCGGCTCAGAGTGAGGACCGGGCGGGCGCTCAGGCCGCCACCGTGAAGTAGGCCTTGTCCGCCACTTCGCCAAACTCGTCGTAGTGGACGAGGATGCCGAGCTGGGAGTCGTTCCCCGCCGTGCGCGGATAGCGGTGGGCCTGGGTCGCCAGGCCGCCGCCGAGCTTGCCGGTTCGGGTGCCGTCGCCGAAGAGCCATTGGGCGGTGTGGCCGTCGGGCAACGGACCACAGCCGAAGCCCGGGGCAACACCGCAGGGATCGAGCGATGCGGTGCCGGTCGAATCGGCCACCACCGAAGTCGCCGAGAAGCTGTCGACCCGGGTGGCGTCCTGCCGGTGGAAGCCGGGATGGCCAGAGGCGTCGACCCAGGCCCGCACTGTGCCCAACGTGGTGGTCTCGGTGCCGTCTTGGATCACCGGCTCGGGACAACAGTTCTCGGCCGCGGTCCGCTTCAAGAAGTCGTCACCCAATCCAACGATCGTGAACGTGGTGAAGTCGATGCTCGCGCCGTCCACACCGTCCACGATCTTCGTGGTCACGGTCTCGACCTGCACCGAACCATCGGTCTGCGGGGTCACGGTGGTCTCGAACTCACAGCGCACGTCTTCGACGGTGCACTCACCTGCGGGCCGCAGGCCGTCGGGCGTGGGCAGGACAACGCTCCAACGCGCTGGGCCGATGGCCCCGGGTCCGTCGGCTGGGTCCGCCGGGAGATGGGCTTCCAGGACGAACCGGGTGGCCTCGCAGAGGTTGCGAGTGGCCGTGTCCGGCACGGCCGTCGTACCGCCCACCACGACGACGTACTCGGTGCCGTCCGGCCCGACGGCGCGGGGACCCGCGGTGATGGCGTCGGCGTCGCTGAGATCGCACACCGCCCCGAAGTCCTCCGAGAAGAAGATCGGCGGGTCGTTCGGGAAGCTGATGTTGTCCTCGAAGGTCGTCGTGTTGCAGCAGACCGACCGCTCCCCGAACGTAGCGGCGCTCGGGGTGACCGGGTTTGCCGCCAGGTCGGGCATGAAGAAGGCGTTGGACTCGAGCGGCGGGGTCGCTTCGGCCACCTTCTTGTAGAACTCCACGCCCGGCTCGATCAACCCGTCGTTCTCGTCGTCGAGCTCGTTGCGGTTCGCTGGGGTGAAGAAGATGTCGAGCATCGCGTCGCCCGAGGCGAAGAAGCCCCCCGACCGGTCGATGCCTGGTATCTGATCCAGCGTGACCTCGTCGTTGGCGAGGAAGTAGCAGACATCGTCCTCGTTCTGGTTGAGGCACTTGCTGTGCTGGTAAATGCCTACGGGCTGGAAGGAATCGTCGACGGTGTTGCTGACGTCGAAGTCCTCGACCAGCGAGTCGCCGGCGAAGCGCATCTCGCGGTGGTGGAAGAACGCTCCGGCGATGCTGAGATCGGGCTCACTCGGCAGCGACTGCTGCACGGTTGCGACCGTGGCCGGGGCACCATCGCCGGGATGATGCTCGTCCACGCTGAGCGTGGTCATGGCGTCCCCGAAGCGGATCACGTCGACCTTGTCGAAGCCGATGAACAGCGGGAGGTCGAAGTCCATGTCGAAGGTGGTGGTGATGTCACCCTCGAGGAACACCGCCGCCAGGAAGCCGACGAGCGCGTCCAGCAGGAGCACGGGGGAGAAGAGCTCGAAGAAGTGGCCGAGGCCCTTGTGCCCGCTGAGGACGCCGATCACCCCGCCTTTCTTGACGATGAGGTCCCCGATCGGATCGCCCAGCGGGATGTCGACCGTGTCATCCCGGGTGACGGTGACATGGTCGATTCGGGCGTTGATGAAGCCGCTGACCGGGGCGGGTGCACCGGTGGCGTCGAACGCAGCCAGGGTGCCCACGAACTGGCTGTCGGCGGGTTCCCGTCCGTTCACGACGAGCGTGGTGGCCGTGCCTCCGAGATCCACGGTGGCGTGCACGAACCCGATCTGAGATGGCGGCGGCGGCGGTTCCGGTGGCGGCGTGATGCGATCCTCGGCCGAGCCTTGGATCTCGGTCGCCACGTGGAGGACGTTCGGCACGTTGGTCAGCTCGACCGCGTACTTGGCGGTGCACTCGTTGTCGTCGGTCTCGCTCGCGGCGCACTCGGGCTTGGCGTTCGGATCAGCGGGTGCGTGGCCGTACTCCACCGGTGCGTTGTGGTCGAACACGTGGGCGTTCACCGTCCCCAACGGGGCGTTGGCGACGATGTCGAGATGGAGGTCGACCCACGGGAGCCGGGCGTTGTTGGCGAGGACCGCGTCGGCGGTGAAGGTGCCGGGCACCTGCCCGACCTGAGCGTCCACCGTCAGGTCGAGGCCGTCGCCGTGGATGTTGGCCTTGGCGTTGAGATCACCGAGCTCGTGGCTGGTGGTGGAGTACTGGAGCTTGACGGCGTCGGTCTTGTCGATCTCGTACGTCGGCCGGGTTTGGCAGGTCGAGACGTCGTCGACGGTCTCGTCGCAGCGGCTCAGGGTCGGGCGGTAGAGCGCAACGTGCCGCGGCACCTCGATCGAGGCCGACGCATCCAGCGCCAGCATCTGGTTGTCGAGGTCGAAGTCGGCCCGGGCGTCGACGCCGGAGACGGATCCGTCCCGGGTCGGCGGCGCGACGGACAGCTTGTCCCGCAGCACCTGGGCGTCGCCGAGGCGGAGGACGCCGGTGAGCCGCGGTCGGGTCCCGGCCGGGTCCTCGCTGAAGTCGACGTCGTCGATGTCGTCGATGTTCAGGTCCTCGGTGTTGATCCAGAGCCAGGGCTGATGGGTACCGCTGTGCAGGTTCTGCTGGCGGATGCGGATCTGCTGCGGCAACCGGTCGAGCCCGGCGTCGGCGAACAGCACCTGCGGCCGCGGCCCGGCGCCGAGGTCCACGAACTGGCTGGCGTCGAGCAGGTTGACGCGGAACGGCTGGTCCACCTGGTTGGCGAGCTGGACGGCCACATCAAGCGGGTCTCGGTCATAGGCGAAGCGGGCCACGCCCGTGACGACCGCGTCGGCGCCCCAGGAGTCGGGGTTGAGGATCACCGCTCGGGCGCCGGAACCGGGCCGGAAATCGGTGAAGGCCGGGACCGCTTCGCTGACCGGCGAGGTCGGGGCCGGCAGCGGCGGCGGGGCGAGCAGTTTGGGAACGGTCACCTCGGTGATCAGGCCGCGTGTGGCGGTGGCGTCGAACCGGGTGGCGGCGCAGGCCGCTGGAGCCGCCGGGTCGCACAGGTTGCCCTCGACATGGTCGAGGCGGCCGGCGGCGTCGGTGGTCCAGCTGATGTCCACCGGTTGGGGTACGTCGACATCGGCATGGAGCTGGGTACCCAGGTTGACACCCCGTTCGGCCCGGGTGGTCAGCACCGCCCCGGCGTGCAGCCGGGCGATGGCGTTGGGGTCGAACGCCGGCACCACCGGAGTGGGGAAGCCGTCGTTCGGGACCTGCGGGGCGGTGTAATGCACCGCCGTGGTGGATCCTTCCTTGGTGATCTGGAGACCGGCCGCGGGCGGTAGGGGTCCGGCACCGACGGCGCCGGTCTCGAACGCACTGTTGAGCCGGAGCGCGCCGGGCCCGGCGAACTGGGCGTCGACGGTCCCGTTGGTGATGGCGAGGGGCGCGTTGGCTCGCCAGGTGACATCGACCGGGATGCCCGGGGTGTTCTCGGCGTCGACGCGGAGGGTGTCGGGCAGATCGGTGACCGTGACGTCGGCCGTGACCCGGGTCTTGGTGTTGGCCACCTCGTCGGTCGAGGTGCGGCTGTCGAGGTCGACGACGAACCGGGCGCTGTCATCGGCGCCTTGGACCGGAGCCCGTTCCACGTAGACCCGGGTCTTGCTGCCACCACCCTGGGCGCCGCTCAGGTCGACGGTGCCGCGCTGGACCCCGTTGACGCGGGCTCCGAAGGCGAAGAATGGCTGGGCGCTCAGCGGGTTGGTGGTCCGGGTAGCGAAGAAGCCGTACTGGTTGGCGTCGGTGGGCGCGGTGCGCAGGTCGGCGGTGGCGGCCTGGGCGTCGAGGTCCTCGGGCAGCCAGTTCTGGACGTTGATCTCGGCCTGGGGGATGGGGGCGAGGTTGTGGCGCTGACATCCCGCGGGGAACAGCGGCAGCGTGTCGGTGAGGTCGGGCCGTCGGACGTCATCCGGTGCCGGTGGTACCGGTGGGGTCGGTTGACCCGGGCACGCCAGCGTCCACGACGTCAGCTCCGCTCGATCGATGGCCTGGGTGGTGGGGTTGCGGTCGACCCGGAAGAACACGTGACGGGGCATGTCGGTGATGTGCCCCGTGGCGAACAACGGCCGGTCGTCGGCCGTCTCCGGGTCGTCATCGGCCATGTGGAACTGGTCGATGGTCACGTCCGGCACCGCCTCAGCCGAACGCGTGAACGAGACGGCGTCTCGCAGCATGATGAAGTCCATCAACCGCGGCAGCCCGGCGATGCTGCCGTTGAACACCACCTCGTCGGCCCGGATGCTCTTGGTCCCCCCGTTGCCGTCGTCGACGTTGATGGTCTGGCCCAGCCGATCACCGGAGCGGAACCGCAGGTTCAGCGCGGCATCCTCGGGATGGGGCAGGCCACCGGGATCCATGTTCCACGCGACGTGGCCGGCGTCGGGGCACAGCTGGGCCAGGCCCAGGGCGACCTGACGGGGGGCGGCGGTCCAATCGTCCTTCACGGAGATCACGTCCCGCTCCACGTTGCCGGGCTCGATGACGGCCAGGTCGAGCCCGAAGCCCACGCCGGGTTGGTTGGTGGTGCCGTTGAATCCGTCGAACTTGGCCTTCTGGCCGTAGGCGAAGAACGTGTGGTCCGCATCCACCTTCTTCTTGAAGACGACGCTCTGCGCAGTCTCGTTGGGGATCTTGGACCCGGGCTGGAGGCTGTCCACCGTGACGCGCACCCCGCCGACTTGGTTGGTGCCGTCCTGCAGCTTGTAGACGAAGACGCCCTCGAAAGCTCCCCGGAACCCGGATGGCAGCGAGGTCATGGCGGCGTTGTCGGCGTCGGCTTCGATGGCGATGGCGGCCACGTCGATGTCGTGGCCCTCGTCCGCGTCGTTGGCGAGCCCGAAGTTCTGGGTGAACAAACGCTTGATGCCGAGCTCGTCGTTGGCCTGGCCGGCCCGGTTGCGGAAGTGGACGCCGAAGCTCAGCTCCGCCCCCTCGGCCCCGGGCACCTGCGCCGGGTCGAAGAAGTCCACGCGCTGGTTCTCGCCCAGCCGGCCCGGGCTCATCGTGCGTTCGAACAGGGTCCCGCCGGTCACCGGGTCGACGGTGCCGCCGCCGGCGACCGGGACTCCGGGAGGAGCCAAGCCCTGGAAATGCCAGAGGGTGTTGTTCGAAAGCAGCGCGATGGCGGCGCCGTTGACCAGCTGCTCGAACTCGCCAGGGTTGGAACCGCTGCCGTCCGGGGGTTCCGCCGACGCCGAGCACACGAAGTTGAAGCCCTCAGCCGAGGCCGGAGCAACGGAGCTCACCAGCCCCAACGTGACCGTCGCCGCCACGAAAACGGAAACGACCACCAACATCGACACGCGAGATCTCGACACGAAGCGCTGCCTTTCCGCCGCGGGAACCCCAGTCGTCCCGCACTCCGTGGCGACGCTACGGACACCTCCCCCGAATCGAACACTGCGCAAATCACCGGGTTTCCGCCACGTCGGGTGGCGTCGGTTCTCGGCCTGCTCACGCAAGGTGGGGGTCGGGCCTCGGCTGTGGTGGGTGGGACGGGAAACGATGCTTGTAAGCCAGCCCCCTGGGGGCTGGCATGTTCGATTGTGTTCGCGGCGTTTGTCCGGGTTGTAAAGGGCGCGGTTCTGTTCGGCGCCGGGGGCGCCGCCCAGAACCGACCCTTGACAACCCTCGTTGGTCTCGCGGTGGGTCTTTGCCGTCGGGGTGGAGGGGTGCGGCCGGCGGAGTGTTTCGACATTGCCCCCGAGATGGGCCCGTTAGGGCGTGTCTCGGCAAGGTCGCTGCAAGGACACCACCAACATCATTTTCGACAGTTTCTGCTGCTCAGGGGGCCTTAATTGTCAGACCCCCGGAGGATGATGGGATGCATGGACGGGATCGGAGAGTTGATCCAAAGCATCGACCTCATAGCCTCCGTCGACGCCGAGGTCACCGACGAAGACCTCCACGACGAACTCGTAGCGCTACGTCGCCAATCGGCTCGGCTGCGGGCCGAGGAGATCCGCCTCACCGGGATGTACGACCTCCGCAAGGGTTACGCCGCCGATGGTTCGAAGTCCGCGGCGGCGAGGTTGGCGCGGGACGCGAAGTGTTCGTTGAAGGCGATGCGCCACCAGGTGTATCTGTCCAAGCGGTCGCGGTTGATGCCACGGGTGGCGGAGGCGTTCGCGGCGGGGACGATCAGCGAAGACCACGTCCGGGTCCTCGCCCGCGTGGCCGGGTCGCACAGCCCCGCAGTGAAAGCAGCGTTCCCCGACGCCGAAAGCCTGTTGCTGGACCACGCCCACGAACTTGAGTTCGCGGAGTTCGTGGCCGCGGTGCGGTACTGGGAACAACTGGTGGACGAGGACGGCGCCGAAGACAAAGCCACCAACGACTACGAAGCCCGCCGCCTCAACGTCTCCGAGATGCTCGACGGGGTGAAGCGCATCGATGGGCAGATGGACGCCATTGGTGGGGAGATCTTCGTCACTGAGTTGGAACGGTTGGAGACGGCGTTGTTTCGGGCCGACTGGGCCGAAGCGAAAGTCACCTGGGGGGATCAGACCAGTATCGACAAACTGGCGAGGACGTCGGGGCAGCGTCGTCATGACGCGCTGGTGGAGATGGCGACCCGGTCCGCCACCATGCCCAAGGGCGGGCGGCGGCCGTCGCCGCTGTTCACGGTCCTGGTCGGGTGGGAGACGTTCAAGGGCCGGATCTGCAAACTTGCTTCCGGACAGACCGTGACCCCGGGACAGGCAGCGCCGTGGCTGTTCGACGCCGAGATCGAACGGGTCGTGTTTGACACCCCGAACCGGGTGATCGAGGTGGGGAGACGGGATCGGTTCTTCCGCGGCGGGTTGCGCCGCGCCATCCAGGTGCGGGACCAGCACTGCACCCACCCCGGCTGCGACATCCCCTACCCGCACTGCGCCATCGACCACGCCCAGCCCTTCGGCGAAGGCGGGGAGACCATCCAAAGCAACGGCCGACTCAGATGCCGCCACCACAACCCCCCAGACAACGGCTGGACACCCCAACCCGAACCCGACGACCACGACGACGACGAAGACGACGACGACGAAGACCCCGAACCCGACGACACCGGGTGACAGGTCACACAGGGAAGGCGGCTACCACTTCGATCTCGACCAGCCAGCCGGGCCGAGGCAGGCCGGCAACCTCGAGGTTGACCCGGGTTGGGCGGGTGGCGTTCTCGAACAGCACGGGCGCGTAGGTCGGCAGCACCTCTCCCGAGACCCGGTCGACGTTGGCCACGAACTTCCGTTAGGCGCGGTTCCACCCTCGAAGTCGGCCGTCCCGGCGCTGGGCGGGTTGTCCTGGTAGATGCGCATGGAGACGAGGTCGGCGAGGGTCAGACCTGCCGATGCGAGGTTCTCTTGCACCCGAGCCATGGCATTGAGGCCCGGGGCCCCGGTGGGCGTGAAGGACGGGTACAGCTCGGTCAGCACGGAGTAGTCGACGTAGAGCTCGGGCTGCCGGCTGCTGCTCCCGAGTTGAGAGGAGCCGGCCCGGTGCCGGATGCGTGTACAGAGCCACGTCCTGGCCGATGCCGACGCCGCTGGCCAGGAACGGATCGGGATTCATCGAGCCGTCGGGGCCGGACAGCAGGTTGTAGGCCACGTCGTCGGAACCAGGCCGTAGCGAGCTCGCGACCGCGACGCCACCCCCGAAAGCCAGGGTGACCAGGACTCCCATGACGACGGCCAGTCGAGTATGCGTCTGCATCTCCTCGGCCCGCCACCCGCGCGCCGGAGATTAGGACGCGACCAACCGCTTGCGCACGGACAGGTGGCCCACGGCGGAGTCGGCGATGTAAGACCCGGTCAGCGGCGCGACGTCGGCGTAGTCCCGCCCGACGGCGACCGTCACGTACCCGTCGCCCACGGGACGATCGTGGGTCGGGTCCCATGCCTCCACGGCCCACTCGCCGGGGCGGTCCGGGTGCAGGACCAGGGCCTCGACCCAGGCATGGCTCCCACCCTCGCCGGCGAGATGCCCGGACACATAGCGGGCCGCGATCCCGGCCGCTCGGCAGGCGGCGATCATGATGTGGGCGAAGTCCTGGCAGACACCTCGGCCGCCACGGATCGCCTCGGCTGCGCTCGTCTGGACGTCGGTGATCCCCCACTCGTAAGCGAGCGAGCGGCTCACTCGCGCGCAGATCTCAGCGGGCCCAACTCCGGGGACGACCAGGTCGCGGATGCGAGCGTCCGCTGTGGTCAGCGGGGTGGAGCGCAGGAATCGGCGATCGACCGCGATCGTGTGAGGCCCGTTCGTGGCGACTCGTTCGACCGCCGCCCTGGCGACGAACTGAATCCAGCGTTCAACTCGTCGCGCTCCGATGTCGATCACGACGTTGCCGAATCTGTCCGTGCGGGTGCGGCGGGCCGTGGTGCCCACGCCGTCAACGGTGAGCGACCACTCGCCCCGGCACTGCGCGCCGTGCACGGGGGGCGGGATGACGATCAACCGCTGCCGCAGCCGCTCGACCGGCGCCGAGTACTCGTAGCGGATGTGCTCTTCGAGCAGAAGCGAGCCGGTGGTGGGCGCCTCGACGAGGAAGGTCACGCCACTGCCTCCTCGGCGCGCACGACCATCTCCTGGAGCTCGACCCCACCGAAGGCGGTGATCATGGCGACGTCGAGCGCGTCACGCCCCCGGCCGACGAGCACGCGGCCCACCCGCCGGGCGTTGTTGCGGGGATCGAAGGTCCACCATCGGTCGTCGAGCAGGACCTCCATCCAGGCGCAGAAGTCCATCGGGTCATAGGGCGGTGGGATGGCGACGTCGGGCAGGTATCCGAAGACGTAGCGCGCGGGGATGCTGAAGGCACGACAGAACGTCACCGCGAGGTGCGCAAGGTCGCGGCAAACCCCAGTCCGGGTCTCGTACACCTCGACCGCGGTCGTCAGCGGGGTGCTGCCGTAGCCGTACTCGATCTCGTCGTGCACCCAGTCGCAGATCGCCTGGACCCGGCTCCAACCCGGGTCGACCGACCCGAACAGCGCCCACGCCGCGTCGGCCAGCACGTCGGAGGGGCAGTACCGGCTCGGCAGGGTGAAGACGATCGCGTCGGACGGGAGCTCAGCGGCCGCGACCTCTCGTGCATCCGGACGCATGGGATCGGGCAAGCCATCGACCTCCATCAGTGCGTCATAGCTGAGGGAGGAGCGCCCGTCGGGGATGGTCAGCCGGCGGCAGAGGTTGCCGTAGAGGTCGACGTAGGTGGTCCCCGTTGCCGGCGGGTCGTTGTCCCAGCCCTCCTCGACCACTGTGCCGTCTGCGTCGCGCCGAGGTTCGACCTGCAGAACGGCGTGGGTCGGGGTGGTCGCCACATGGACGAAGGAGCACCCGACTCGGACCAGCACAGGCTCATCCTCCTACAGCGACATCGCAGTGGTTAGCCGCTGATTTGAACGTAGTGTGAAGATCCAGAAGCTCGAAATCAGGAGGAAACATCGCTCCTGTAGGGACGATGTGGTGGCTGACCTTTTCGACTCCTACGAGCTGAGCGGCCGAGCCTGGGACGAGATGTTTGAGGAGCGCGGCGTGACTCGCCCGCACTACGGCGCGGTGCATGACGCCATCGGAACGCTGACCGTGGTCGACTACCGCGAGCGTTGCGTTGCTCGCGACCGCAGCTTCCGGCAGCAGGGGATCACGTTCTCGCTGTCCGGTGACGAGCGGCCGTTCCCACTCGACCTGCTGCCTCGCATCATCCCAGCCGACGAATGGGAGGTCATCGACGCCGGCGTGAGGCAACGGGTGACCGCGCTCGAGGCATTCCTCGACGACCTCTACGGCCCGGCGCGAGTGCTCGCCGATGAGATCGTCCCGAGATCGCTGCTGCTGTCCTCGACCCACCTGCACCGGGAGGTCGCGGGGTATCGGCCGGCGAACGGCGTCCGGATCCACGTCGCGGGGATCGACCTCGTTCGAGACGCCCAAGGCCGCTACCGCGTGCTCGAGGACAACCTCCGCACACCATCGGGGATCTCCTACGTCATCGAGAACCGCCGGGCGATGACCCACGTGTTCCCGGAGCTGTTCGCCACCCAGCGGGTCCGACCGGTCGCCGACTACCCGGCGCACCTCCTGGAGGCGCTGCGAGCGGGAGCGCCGGCCGGTCGAACCGATCCGACCGTGGTGCTGCTGACCCCGGGGGTGCACAACCCCGCGTACTTCGAGCACGCCTTCCTCGCGAGACAGATGGGGATCGCCCTTGTCGAGGGCCGCGACCTCATCTGCCGGGATGGCGTGGTCTTCATGCGCAGCACCTCCGGCCGGCAGCGCGTGGACGTCGTCTACCGACGGATCGACGATGAGTTCCTCGACCCCCTCCAGTTCCGCCCGGATTCGGTGTTGGGCTGCGCCGGGATCGTGAACGCGGCTCGCATGGGCAACGTCACCATCGCCAACGCGGTCGGCAACGGGGTGGCCGACGACAAGTCGTTCTACCGCTACGTCCCGGAGCTGATCAGGTACTACCTCGCCGAGGAACCGATCCTCGCCAACGTCGACACCTTCGACCTGCGCGATCCCGACCAGCGGGCCCTGGTCCTGGATCGGCTCGACGAGCTCGTGGTCAAGCCGGTCGATGGATCCGGTGGCTACGGCATCGTGATCGGCCCCGCCGCGTCCGGCGAGCAGATCGAGCAGCTGCGGCGCCAGGTGCTCCGGAACCCACGGGCGTGGATCGCCCAGGACGTCATACAACTCTCCACCTCGCCGACCCACACGGGCGAGGGGTTCGAGCCTCGACACGTCGACCTTCGTCCGTTCGCAGTGAACGACGGAAACCGTCTCTGGGTGGCACCGGGCGGGCTCACCCGCGTCGCGTTGCCGGAGGGGAGCCTCGTCGTGAACTCCAGCCAGGGCGGTGGCTCCAAGGACACCTGGGTGCTCACGCCATCGGGCGAGGCGCTCGAGCGACTGGTAGCCGCCGGTGCACGCCAGCCTGGTGCCGTGTGGTCGCGGCCACCACCAGAGGCCCCGGCCGGATCAGCGGGAACGCAGCACGCGCAGCAACAACAACAGTCGAGGTCCGAACCGTGCTGAGCCGTATCGCCGAGTCCCTCTACTGGGTGGGGCGCTACACCGAGCGAGCCGAGGACACCGCCCGGATCCTGGACGTGCACTACCACCTGCTGCTCGAGGACCGGTGGGTCGACGAGGCCGCGGCGTGCGCCGCGCTGCTCGAGGTCATGGGGGTCGACGCCGAGCGCGCCAGCGGCTCCGACTCCGACGCCGTCACCCGCATCCTCGCCTTCGACGGGGACTACACCAGCTCCATCGTCGGCTCGATGGCGGCGGCTTGGCGCAACGCTCGAGGTGCACGTGAGGCGATCTCGTCCGAGATGTGGGAGTGCCTGAACGCGAGCCACGAGGCCCTCCGGTCGGGCGCGGCCGTCCCCCACGAGCAGGGTCCCTACGCCTTCTTCCAATGGGTGAAGGAACGAGCGGCGACGTTCGCGGGCTTGGCTGAATCGACGATGAGTCGGGACGACGGGTGGCGGTTCCTGCTCCTGGGCCGCAGCCTCGAGCGCGTCGACATGACCGCACGCCTGCTGTCCACCCGGTACGGCGAGAGTTGGGGCCAGGCCGGCTGGGTGACGACCCTGCGCTGCTGCGGCGCCTACGAGGCCTACCTGAGCACGTACCAGCGAGCGGTCGACGCCTCCCTGGCGGCGGAGTTCCTCGTCCTCGATCGGCTCTTCCCGCGTTCGGTGTTCTCGGCGCTGAGCGCGGCCGAGGAATGCCTCGCCGAGCTCGATCCGTCCTTCGGCCGCGCCGGTCCCGACGACCCGGCTCGTCGCAGCCTGGGCCAGGCCCGAACCGAGCTCGAGTTCTGTTCGGTCGAGGACCTCATAGGCGAGCTTCCGGGGCAGCTCTACCGCCTGCAGCAGCACTGCTTCGACGCCGGCGCGGCGATCGGGGCGCGCTACTTCGAGGAGACCACCCCGTTGGAGTGGAGCGCATGAGCTGGCGGCTCCGCATCCGGCACACGAGCGCCTACAGCTACGTCCAGGACGTGGTCGCGTCGTACAACGAGGTCCGCATCACGCCGCTCACCACCGTGGATCAGGTCACGATCGACGCTCGGATCGAGGTCACGCCGCCCGCTCGCCCGGTCAGCTACACGGACTACTGGGGCACGCTCGTCCACGCCTTCGACATCCACGTCCCCCACCGGCAGCTCGTCGTGGTCGGATCCTCCATCGTCGAGACCCCCGTCTCCCACGGTCCGACCGATCACCACGCCATCAGCTGGGCCGAGCTCGACGCGGACGCCGTCAGGGAGGAGTACTTCGAGTACCTCGCGCCGACCCAGGTGACCGCCGCGGATGACGAGCTCGATGCGATCGGCACGATCCTCCGGGAGGAGGCGTCCACACCGCAGGAGACGATCGAGCTCGTCAGCGAGTGGGTGCGGGGTGCGCTCGACTACGAGCGGGGCAGCACCAGCGTCTCGACCTCCGCGACGGACGCATGGAAGAGCGGTCGCGGCGTGTGCCAGGACTTCGTCCACCTTGCGATCGCCCTGCTACGGAACATGGGCATCCCCGCTCGCTATGCGTCGGGCTACTTCCACCCGCAGGCTGACGCCCCGATCGGCGAGACGGTGCACGGCGAGAGCCACGCGTGGTGCGAGGCATGGACTGGCGACTGGTGGCCGTTCGATCCGACGAACGCCGTAGCCGTCGGCGAGCGCCACGTGCTCGTCGCCCGCGGCCGCGACTACCGCGACGTCCCGCCGCTGAAGGGCATCTTCAGCGGGGCGCCATCGACCACCCCGGCGGTCTCGGTCGAGCTCACCCGCCACTCCTGACCTCTACAGCCAGTTGCGTCGGCGGAAGAGGAGGTAGAGCCCGCCGGAGGTGATGGTGAGCACGACGACGGACGCGACGAATCCACACGTCTGTTGGGAGCCGGGGTAGGGGACGTTCATGCCGTAGTAGCCGGTGATGAGGGCGGGCACGGCGATGATGGCGGCCCAGCCGCTGACCTTCTTGACTATCTCGTTCTGGTGGAAGTCGCGCAGGCTGAGGTTGGTCTCGACGATGGTCGACACGAGGTCCCGCAGCGTGTCGGTCGATTCGCTGACCCGCAGGATGTGGTCGTAGACGTCCTGGTAGTAGGGGTACAGGTCATCGGAGACGGTGGCGTGTTCGCGGCGCATCAGCGCACTCATGGCTTCGCGCATGGGGACGACGAGCCGGTGGAAGCGGACCAGGGCGCGGCGCATCTCGAACCAGCCCCGCTGTTGGGCGGGAGCCAGCGGGCGTTCGTCGAAGATGCCCTCGCTGATCTCGTCGTAGAAGTCGTCGAAGGCCTGGACGGCGTCGAAGTAGCCGTCTACGACCACGTCGAGCAGCCCGTAGAGCAGGAAGCTCACCCCGCTGGCGGCGAGGTCGGGGGACTGGTCCCAGCGTCGGATGACGGCATCCGTGTCGAAGAAGGAACCGTCGCTGCGGACGGTGACCAGCCACCGCTCGTTGATGAAGGCGTCGATCTCGGTCTCCTCCAGGCCACTGGCGTCGGCGTTGACGCGCACGGCGTGGCAGGACAGGAAGGCATGGGAGGCGTAGTGGTCGAGCTTGGGGCGCTGGTGGGGCTCGAGGGCATCCTCGACGGCGAGCTCGTGCAGGCCGAGCTCGGCGGCCAGCTCATCGAGCTGTTCCTTGTTGGGACCGTGCATGTCGACCCAGACGATGGTGTCGGGTTGCTTCAGGTGCTCCGAGACATCCGCCACCGGGAACCCTTCGGCTTCGAGGCTGCCGCCGCGGTACGACCTGGTTCGGGTTCGGCTCACGTCAACGGCATACCTCACCCAGATGACTGATGTATGCGACCGGGGCCGAGCGCGAGCTCGGTGACGGCTACCGCCTCGTGTAACGGTGAGGTAGAAGGAGGCCGTGAGCGAACCGACCGATGGCGCCGCGGATGCCGTCTCCATGGAGGAGCTGCGGCTGGCGACCCGTAACCACGGCATGCCGCTGGAGGCTCTGCGCTACGACGTCACCCCGGTCGGCCTGCACTACCTCCTGATCCATTACGACATCCCGGTGATCGATCCATCGGAATGGCGGCTGAAGGTGGACGGCCAGGTCGACCTGTCCCTGGAACTGTCGCTGGAGGACTTGCGGGCCCTTCCGGCCACGACCAAAGCGGTCACCATGGAGTGCGCCGGCAATGGCCGAGCGCTGTTGTCTCCTCGACCGCCCAGCCAACCGTGGCTGCTCGAAGCGGTCGGGACCGGGCGGTGGACCGGCGTCGCCCTGGCCCACGTCCTGGCCGACGCCGGTCTGCGACCCGATGCCGCCGTGGTGGTGTTCACCGGGGCCGACCGCGGCATCGAAGGCGGGATCGAACAGGCCTACCAGCGCAGCCTCCCCGTCGAGACGGCCATGGCGTCCGGCGCGCTGTTGGCCTACGAGCTCAACGGGGCTCCGTTGCCGCCCCAGCATGGCTTCCCGCTGCGTCTGGTGGTGCCCGGCTGGTATGGGATGACCAACGTCAAGTGGCTGAGCACGATCACCGTTTCGGACACGCAGTTCGAGGGCTACCAGCAGAGCTACGCCTACAAGCTCCGCCAGCACGAGGACGACGCGGGCGTACCAGTGACCCGGATGGTCCCTCGCTCGCTGATGGTGCCTCCGGGCATCCCCGACTTCTTCACTCGCGCCCGTACCCTCACCGCCGGCGAGTGCGAGCTGACCGGTCGGGCCTGGTCGGGTCAAGCGCCGGTGGCCCTGGTCGAGGTCAGCACCGACGGCGGTGTCACCTGGGATCAGGCGATGCTCGACCAGGTCGAGGACCCTGACCGAGATAGCGGAGCGTGGCAGGGCTGGCGGTATCCGTGGCGCGCTGAGCCCGGGCAGCACGAGCTCTGTTGCCGGGTCACCGATGCCGCCGGGAACCGCCAACCCGACCACCCCGAATGGAACCTGAGCGGCTACACCAACAACGCGGTCCACCGCGTCACCGTGACGGTCACGTGATCACGATGCGTTCTGTGACCTGTATGCCGCGCCTGAGCGCGGCATACAGGTCACAGAACGATGAAGGACCCCCCTATGACCGGGCCTCGCCGGGGGCGACGGTCGTGGCATGATCGACGCCCCGAGCCGGTCGACCAGGGGGAGAACCGATGGACAGCCTCGATGAGGCCCGCAAGCGTCTCGACGACGAGTTCGGTCAGGTGCGTCGCAAGTTCGACAAGATCCACGCGGCGCTCGACAAGGTCGAGGCGGCAGGGCCCGAAGACGACCTCCACGGCCTGCTCGCCGATCTGGAGAAGACGGTGAAGGAGGTCCGCGACGGTGGAGTGGTCGGCTCAGGTGCAAACGGCCACCGCCGTGCCTTGAAGCAGTACCTCGACCTCAAGAACAGCTGAGCCGCACCCAGCGGGAATCCGCTTCTGGTCGTCGAGGACGGCCGGTAGCTTGGCGCCGTGCCCGGGACTGACACCCGTCTCCGGTTGACCTATCCCGAGGCCCTGCCGATCACCGCCCAGCGGGCGGCACTGCTCGACGCCATCCGTGACCATCAGGTCGTCGTGGTCGCCGGCGAAACCGGCTCGGGCAAGAGCACCCAGCTCCCCAAGTTCTGCTTGGAGCTGGGACGTGGCACCGAACGGCTCATCGGCCACACCCAACCCCGTCGTCTGGCGGCTCGGACCGTGGCCGCCCGCATCGCCGAGGAGCTCGGCACCGAGATCGGGGACCTGGTCGGCTACAAGGTCCGCTTCTCGGACCAGGTGGGTGAGCAGGCCATGGTCAAGCTGATGACCGATGGCATCCTGCTGGCCGAGCTGCGCAGCGATCCCCTGCTGCGCCGGTATGACACGCTCATCGTGGACGAGGCCCACGAGCGCAGCCTCAACATCGACTTCCTCCTCGGCTACCTCACCGACCTGCTGCCCCGCCGTCCCGGCCTCAAGGTCATCGTCACCTCGGCGACCATCGACACCGAGCGGTTCGCCGGCCATTTCGCGGCACCGGTGGTCGAGGTCTCCGGCCGGGGCTATCCGATCGAGGTCCGCTACCGCCCCATCGGCGAGATCGGCGCTGACCAGATCGACGCCATCCGGCTAGCGGTCGACGAGCTGCGCGGGGAGGGGCCGGGCGACATCCTGGTGTTCCTGAGCGGCCAGCGGGAGATCCACGACACCGCCAGGGCCCTGGTCGAAGCGCAACTGCCCGACACCGAGATCCTGCCGCTGTACGCCCGGCTGTCGGCGGCCGAGCAGCAGCGGGCCTTCCGCCCCCATCGCGGGCGCCGCATCGTGCTGGCGACCAACGTGGCGGAGACGTCGATCACGGTCCCCGGTGTCCGCTACGTGATCGACACCGGGACGGCCCGGATCTCACGCTTCAACCGGCGGACCAAGCTGCAGCGGCTGCCCATCGAGCCGGTGAGCCAGGCCTCGGCCGACCAGCGAGCCGGGCGGTGCGGCCGGGTCGCCCCCGGCATCTGCATCCGCCTGTACGACGAGGACGACTTCGATGCCCGGCCGGAGTTCACCGAGCCCGAGATCCTGCGCACCAACCTCGCCTCGGTCATCCTGCAGATGGCCGAGCTGGGCCTGGGCACCATCGACTCAGCGTCGGCGCCAGCCGACACCACACAGGGCGGCAGGGCGGGGTCGGGCGGGAGGTCGTTCCCCTTCATCGACCCGCCCGACGCCCGGGCCGTGCGCGACGCCGTCGCCCTGCTCGTCGAGCTCGGGGCCCTGACTCCGCAGCGTCCCACCCTCACATTGACCACCGATGGCCGGCGCATGGCCCGTCTGCCGGTCGACCCCCGCTTCGGGCGGATGCTGCTAGCGGCCGAGACCAACGGCTGCCTGCGGGAGGTGACGGTCATCGTCGCCGCCCTGTCGATCCAGGACCCGAGGGAGCGGCCGACCGGCGAGGAGCAAGCGGCCGACGAGATGCACGCCCGGTTCGCGGTGCCGGGCTCCGACTTCTTGGCCTACCTGAACCTGTGGGAGCACCTCGCGGCCGAGCAGCGGGCCCGGTCGGGCAGCGGGTTCCGTCGGATGTGCCGGGCCGAGCACCTGAACCACGTGCGGGTCCGGGAGTGGCAGGACCTGGTCCGCCAGCTCCGGGAGGTGGCCCAAGAACTGCACCTGCGCCGCAACGATCGACCGGTCGAGCCGGACGCCATCCACCGCTCGCTGCTGGCCGGCTTGCTGTCGCACGTCGGCATGTGGGACCGCGCCACCCGAGAGTATCGGGGTGCCAGGCAGGCCCGTTTCCTGGTCGGGCGACGCTCAGGGCTGACCCGCAGCTCACCGACGTGGGTCATGGCCGGCGAGCTGGTCGAGACCGGACGGCTGTGGGCTGGGATGGTGGCCCGGATCGATCCGTCGTGGATCGAGCCCCTGGCCGGGCATCTCGTCAAGCGCCACTACGGCGAGCCTCGGTGGAGTCGGCGCCGGGGCATGGCGCTGACCGACGAGCAGGTGACGCTCTACGGGCTGCCGATCGTGCCCGGTCGGCCGGTGCCCCTGGAGCGGATCGACCCCCCCGAAGCCCGGGCGATGTTCATCGACCATGCCCTGGTCGACGGCGATTGGGACGACGACGGTCGCTACGCGTTCGTCGAGGCCAATCGGCAGATGCTCGACAAGGCCCGGGGGCTGGAGGCCCGGGCCCGACGGTCCGACCTGGTCGTCGGGGAGGAACGCCTCGCCGACCTCTACGGCGAGCGGCTACCGACCGACGTCGTGTCCTCCCGCCACTTCCAACGCTGGTGGAAGGACGCGGCGCGCCGTGACCCGGACACACTCAGCTTCACCCTCGAGGACCTGCTCGGCCTCGACACCGCGGCGATCGACACCGTCGGCTTCCCGCTCACCTGGACCCAGGACGACCTGGTGCTCGATCTGTCGTACGTGTTCGAGCCAGGCGCTGACGATGACGGCGTCACCGTGCACGTCCCATTGCTGCTCCTTCCCCGCGTCTCGTCGGCGGGAGTCGACTGGCATGTGCCGGGTCACCGTTTGGAACTGGTCACCGCTCTGATCCGCACTCTGCCCAAACCGCTTCGTCGCGAGCTCGTGCCGGCGCCCGAGCGGGCCAAGGAGGCGCTCGACGGCATCGCGCCCGATGACGGTCCGCTGCTCGAGGTGCTGGCCCGGCGGCTGGGTTTGGCTCCCACCGACTTCGACCTCACTCGGCTGCCGCGGCACCTCCAGCTTCGGTTCAGCATCGAGGACGACGACGGCACGGTCGTCGCCTCAGGCCGTGACCTGGAGGCGTTGTCGTCAGAGTTGGCCGAGCGGGCCCGGCGAGCGGTCGCCGCGGCCACGCCAGGCCACCTGGAACAGAGCGGCTTGCTCGCCTGGCCCGACGGTGGACTGCCCCGGATGGTCGAAGGTGCTCGGGGCGCGGTGGCGTACCCCACTCTGATCGACGAGGGCGAGTCCGTCGGAGTCCGCATCGTGACGTCCCCGTCCGACCAGGAGCGGCTGATGTGGGCTGCCACCCGCCGGCTGCTGCTCCTGGCCGTCCCCCGGGCGCAGTCCCAGGCCGAACGCCGCCTCCGAACGAAGCGTGTGTTGACCGACGTGAACGACCTGGCCGCCGATTGTGTGACCGCCGCCGCCGACCGGCTCCTCGCCGCCCGAGGTGGCCCCGCCTGGGACGAAGGCGGCTACCGCCGCCTGGAGGAGGCCGCCAGAGACCGGCTGGCGCCCTTGACCATCGCCGCCGCGGCGCTAGCGGCCGAGATCGTGCTCGCCGCATCGGCCCTGACCGACCGGCTCGGCAACGCCGCGCCGGCGCTGGAACCAGCGATCGCCGACATGCGCAGCCAGCTGTCGCGCCTCGTCTTCCCCGGGTTCGTGGCCGCCACCGGCCTCACCCGTCTACAGAACCTGGCTCGCTACATCGAGGCCGCCCGACTTCGGCTCGACAAGCTCCGAGAGCGTCCCGACCGGGACCGGAACTTGATGGCCCGGGCCCGAGCGCTCGAAGCCGCGTACGACGACCTACTGGCCAGCCTCCCGCCATCCAAGAGGGCCGACGCCAGCGTCGTCGAAGCCCGCTGGATGCTGGAAGAGCTCCGCGTCAGCCTGTTCGCCCAAACTCTCGGCACCGCCCACCCAGTAAGCGAACAACGCGTCACCCGCGCCCTCGCATCACTCGTCTGAGGTTGCCTCGCCCAATGCGGTGTGCATGCGGTCGAGCCAGAGCTGATCGACGTTGGCGTAGACGAGCTTCGCCCCGGCGAAGCGCTCGAGCTCGTCCACGAGCGCGCCTCGATCGAGGTCTTCGGTCAACAGGACGAGCGTCGTGGTGCCGGCCTCCACCGCCTGACGGAACCACGCCACCCACTCGTCCGACACCCCGTGGTCGATGATCTTGGCCGCGACCACACCGGTGCCCGCGCCGATCCCGGCTCCCACGACCCAGCCCACAGGCCCGCCGAGCATCAACCCGAACAGCCCCGTCCACAGAGCACCGGACAGCGCGCTGCGACCTGGCTGAGGATCGATCGTCTCGCGTACGACCGTCTTGCCGGACTCGTCCTTCGCGACGAACACAGCGTCGAGCAGCCGCAGCCGATCCTTCGATGCCAGACGCGTCGCCGCGGTCAGGAACTCCTGAGCCCGGAACGCGTCCCCGAACGAGATGCCGACAAGCGTCCGTTCCTTGCCTTCGGTCGCATCATCCGGGGTGTCGCTCATGTCGACAGGATTCCACAGACGTGCGACGACCACGGCGTCTCTAGGGTGGGCGCCATGGGTGAGACGATCTCGGCATCGGAGTTCCACGCACAACAGGACCTGCCCGATTGGCGGGTGTTGCTTCAGCGGATCGACGCAACATTCCGGGCCGACACGTATGACTCGGCCGCGGCCTTCGTGGCCCAGGTCGCGGCGGCGGCCGCGGCTGCCGGGCAGCACCCGGACGTCGACCTGCGCTTCCCCGGCTACGTCCGCGTCACGTTGACGGACGTCGAGCTGGCGGCGACGATCTCGGGCCTCGCGGCGAAGGCGGGACTGGCGAGCGAGCCGCGCTCCGGTCTCGCCCTGGAGGTTGCCATCGACGCGATGGACATCGACGCCGTGCGTCCGTTCTGGAAGGCGATCCTCGCCTACGACGACGAGCCGGCCGGTGCCGACGGTCAGGTCGCCGCCCTGGTCGATCCGCTGCGGATCGGTCCGGCGTTCTGGTTCCAGCAGATGGACACGCCGCGTACGCAGCGCAACCGTTTCCACATCGACGTCACCGTGCCCCACGACGTGGCCGACGAGCGAGTCGCCGCGGCGATTGCCGCCGGCGGCCACCTCGTCAACGACGAGTACGCCCGCTCGTTCTGGGTGCTCGCCGACCCCGAAGGCAACGAGGCCTGCGTCTGCACCTGGGAAGACCGCGACTGAGAGTTTGCACGGATCAGACGACGGTCAGGGACACCTCGATGTTGCCCCTCGTCGCATTGGAGTAGGGGCAGACCTCGTGAGCCTTGGCCACCAGGTCCTCGGCAACCACACGCTCGACGTCCGGCAGCTCGGCCTCGAGGTCGAGCTTGAGACCGAATCCACCCTGACCGTCAGGCCCGATGCCAACCTTGGCGGTCACCGCTGATTCGCTGACGTCGACCTTGGCTCTGGAGGCCACCACCTTGAGCGCGCTGTGGAAGCATGAGGCGTATCCAGTGGCGAAGAGTTGCTCCGGGTTGGTGAAAGGCCCACCCGGGCCACCCATCCCCTTGGGAATCCGAAGCTCCAGATCGAGAACCCCATCGGAGGAAGCGGAGTGGCCCTCGCGACCACCCCAAGCGGTGGCTTCGGCGGTGTAAAGAACATCCATGCTCAGAGTATGGCGATGATGGAACCGCTCGGTCCTCGGCACGCTCGGAGCGCTCCCAGTTACTGGGTCGCGGACGGGGTTGTGGTGGGGTCGGGTGTGGGTTGTACGAGGCGGAGGTGGGGGGTTGCCGGGTCGGCGTTGGGCTGGGGCTGCTCGCCCAGGCGAGCCACGATCGAGGTGCCGGCGCCCGGCGCGCTCCTGACCGCCAACGAGCCGTTGCCGAAGGCGGCGAAAGACCGCATGGCGGCGATGCCCGATTCGAACAGCGTGACCGCGGGGTCGAAGCCGTCGCCGTCGTCGTCGATGCGCAGCTCGAGGCTGGTGCCGCGGGCCCGCAGCTCGACCTCGACCGAGCTGGCGTGGCTGTGCCGCCAGACGTTGTTGAGGGCCTCCTGCACGATGCGCAGGGCGAGGGTCTCGGTGATCCAGTCCAGGACCAGGTTCCCGTCCACCTCGATCCTCAGCTCGGGTGCGGACCGGTGTCCGTAGAGGCTGTCGAGGTAGCCACGGATGGGGGCGGCGAGGCTCTCCGACCGGGGCCGATCCACGACCAGGGGCTGGGTGGCCAGCATGAGCTGGCGGAGCGACTCGGCCTGACGCCGCAGGTCGTCGTGCACCGCCGAGGGCAATGCCGGCGGCCGGGATCCCTCGCCGGCAGGACCGGGTGGTCGCTGGAACAGGACGACGAACGTGGCGTACGCCCAGATCGCTTGCTCGTGGAGCTGAGCAGCCACCTTGTGCCGGTCGTCATCGACCCGCTGGATGACGGAGGCCAGCAGCTCCCGCCGGTCCTCGGAGGCCCTCTCGACCTGGGCGTAGAGCCGACGGGTCTCGCGCACCGCGGCCAGTTGCCGCAGCGCCGCCAGGACCAGCAGCAGGACGAGCACCGCGACAGTGAAGGTGTCGCCCCAGCTCAGCTCGTCGTGGACCAGTGCGCTCACCACGAGGAGCACGGGAAGCCCGGCGAGGGTCGACAGCGCGGGCAGCCTGCCCCCGCGGACCTGGGCCTGGAGCGGCAGGCGGCCGAGGCCAGCGCCGTGACGCGTGGGCATGTACAGCGGGATGAGCAGCAGCAACCCCATGCACGCCGCGTGGAGGGCGATGATCGGGACGACGGGCAGGGTGAAACCGGACAGTCCCTGCGCCACCATGACCACGCCGTCGGCGATGCCGAGCAGGTTGAGCAGGACGGCCAGCGTCTCGATGGGGCAGCGCTCGGGACCCAGCCGTACGAACAGGATGATGCACCAGTACAGGCCGCTGAAGGTGCCGACAGCGGCCATGAAGGCCGGGATCGTGAACCAGGCCGTGTCCGCGGTGACTACCCGCTCCCACCACAGCAGCACCGCGGGCGCGGTGATGCTCACCACCGCGATGGCCCACTCGACCAGGTCGACGGTCAGAGCGCGGCGACCCGAGCGGGTGCGGATCGCCGAGATCAACCCACCGATGAGCGAGGCGCCGACCAGCACGACGACGACCGGTCCGGCGGGGTTGGCCCAGTGCCAGGAGGTCACGGTCCCCACGGCCACACCGATCTCGACGATCTTGATGAGCAGCAGCCCGACCAGCCACAGCAGCCACTGCGTCCGCGCGTAGGACGGCGCTCGCCGGATGGCCCGCCAGGTCACCACCAGCGCGGGCAGCGTGAAGGGCCAGCTGCCGACGATGATGACTCCCAGCAGGTGTTGGGAGTGTCCCTCCAGCTGGCTGCCCAGCGCGGCGACGACCGGCAGCATCACCGCGACGTAGAGCACCCCGGCTCGCCGGACGCGCGGTTCGAATCCCCCGTCGAAGGCTGAGCGCAGCCCGCCACCCGTCGGCGACGACTCCATCCCTCTCCCCTGCTCGTCCCCCTCCTTGTGTTCTAGCGGACCTGACCCCGCTTCGCAGCGGCGGGTGTCAACGGATCGGCGGGGCTGGACGTCAGTCTGTTCAGTCGTCCGGCGGAGGACGGCCAGGGAGGTTACGGGTCATGAAACGGCTCTTTGTCTTGGCAACGGCGGTGCTGATTGCGGCGGCGGGTGGACTAGCCCCGACCGCATCGGCCCGAACCAACGCCCCATTCTGCGGGATCACCTGGGGCTCACTCCCCAAGGCGAACCCGGACTACACCACGGCGCCGATCACCAACCTGCGGGCGGGACGGCATGAGTGCTGGGATCGGCTCGTGGTCGACCTCGACGCCCCGCCGCCGGACGTGCCCGCGGCTGGGTCCGGCTACGACGTGCGCTACGTCGACCAGGTCACCGAGGACGCCTCCGGTGACCCTGTGCCGCTGGCCGGCGGCGCCTTCATCCAGGTCGTCGTGCACGCCCCGACGCACGACATCGACAACGGCGAACCCACCTACAACCCGCCTGACGAGCTCCATGCGGTCAACGTCAGCCGGTTCAGCACCTTCCGGCAGGTTGCGATCGTCTCCGACTTCGAGGGTGTGTCCACCATCGGGCTGGGAGTTCGGGCCCGACTCCCGTTCCGGGTGTTCGTGCTCGCCGGTCCGGGCAGCGGATCACGCCTGGTGATCGATGTAGCGCATCGCTGGTAGTCCCACTAGTGACGGTGGGGTTCTAGGAGAGCGGCTTGGCCAGTGCTCGGATGCCGCGATCTCATCCAGTCGGTCATGGTCCGGTGCGAGCGCTCGATGAGCTCGGCGGACTGGCTGAAGTCAGCGGGTGAGACGCGGATCG
>DASXTK010000251.1:0-3808 GCA_036505485.1 Acidimicrobiales bacterium | reverse complement strand
TGGCGTCGGCGGGGGCCTCGTCGAGGCGTTGGACGATCTGCTCGGCCATCCGCCGCCCGAACTCGCCGAGCAGCCCGGCCTTCGAGCCGAAGAAGCGGAAGAACGTGGCCCGCCCCACCTCGGCCTGCTCGCAGATGGCCTCGACGGTGACCTCGCCGTAGGCCCGGGTCGCGAACAGCTCGAGCGCGGCCTCGTAGATGCGGTCGCGGGTGCGGCGCTTCTTGCGAGCCCGCAGCGAGGATTCGGGCGGCACCGTCATCGTGGTGATCCTCCTAGAGCCAGCACCTCTTCCCGGGACGGTCCTTCGGGGGCCGGCGGGGGCTTGGGGTTGGGGTTGGCCACGATCGGCGCCACCCGGGCCATGAACTCCGGGTCGGTCAGCAGCTGATCGGGCCGGGTCAGCAGGTTGAACAGCCGAATGATCGCACGCCCGATGACCGGGTCGGTGCCTCCTTCGGCCGCCACCCGAGCGAACACATCGCTGGGACTCTCCCCGTTGCCGTCGCCGTTGCGCTGGCCGGGCCGGTACCTGTCCCACTCGACCGCTCCGTGGTACCACGGTTCGACTTCTCGGCCACTGGCGGCCTCGTACGCCCCGGCTCGGGCCAACAGGTCGCCGGGATGGGCCGCGAACGCGTCCACCAGCAGCGTGGCCTGGACGAAGGCCAGCGCACAGCCCCGTCCGTACAGCGGGTTGGTGCAGGTGTGGGCATCACCGACGGCATGGAACCCGGTCACCAGCGGCTCACCCGACGAGGTGGTGAAGCGCCGGATCCGGTTGACCAGCCCGCCCATGGGCAGGACCGGTCCGAGCGCCTCGAGCTCCCCGTGCCGGAAGAACTCGCCGGGGCCGGTGAGCACCCGGCAGGTGGCCTCGAACCACTCCGGGTCCTGGAGCGACGACCGCAGCTCGGCGTCGCTGACCGGCACCGCCAGGGTCACCGAGAAGGTCCCGCCGTCGCACGGCACCGCCAGGTACTTGAGGAAGCCCAGGTCACCGCCCAACCGAGGGGGCAGGATCAGCTCCTCGTCGCTCAGCTGGCGGTACCACCGCGTGAGGTAGACCAGATGGGTCTCGTGCACGGTCTCGTCGACAGCCACGCCGATGGCGGCCAGCCAGGCTGGAACGTCGCCGCGGCGCCCGGTGCAGGCGGCCACGGTTCCCGAGATCTCCGAGCCGTCGTCGAGCCGGGCGCCGCGCACGATCGGTGCCGGGTGGGATGCGTCGGCCAGCAGACCGACGACGCCGATCCCGCTGCGCACGCTGACGTTGGGTTCGGCCAGGACGGCTCGGCGCAGCACCCACTCCAGCGTGGTGCGCCGCAACACCAGGATGGCCAGCTCCTCGTCGCCGGGCCGCGGCTCGCCCAGCTCCCGGGTCAGCGGCAGCTCACGGGCCCCCGCTTCGAGCAGGGCCTGGAGGATGTCGGGGTAGCGCTCGCGCAGAACGCTGGTCAGCCGGGCCAGGAAGCCGTGGGTCTGATGGACCTGCGGCGCACCGCGCCGGGTGGCCTCGAAAGCGGCCTCCACCGAGGGAGCGGGCGGCGCCGGATCCCGTTCCAGCAGGGTCACGTCGAGACCGGCTCGCCCGGCCCCCAGAGCCAAGGCCAGCCCGGCCACTCCGCTCCCGACGATGATCAGCTGCTCGGTCCCCGCTCCAGCCGTCACGTACTTGTCCCCCTCCCCATCGCGGGCCCCTGTGGTCGATTGACCAGCCGCGACGCAATGTGATACTCAAGTCTCAGATGATACGCAAGTGCGCCAACTCGATATCTTGGTGGGGCGTGTGAGGAAGCTGAGGGAGGGGGACGGATGCGAGCAGCGGTGACCCGCCATGGCGGCATCGAGGTCGTCGAGATGGCCGAGCCGACGCCGGGTTCGGGCCACGTGCTGGTCCGGCCGCTGGCCTGCGGGATCTGCGGATCGGACCTCCACGCCGCCCAGGACATGGCCCACTTCGTGGAGCTCGGGGCCCGGGCCGGCATGCCCAGCGCTCTCGACCCCGAGCAGGGCGTGGTGTTCGGGCACGAGTTCTGCGCCGAGATCGTCGACTACGGACCCGACACCGCCCGCACCCTGCCCATCGGCACCCGGGTCTGCAGCGTGCCCACCCTGCTGGGCGCCGCCGGTCCCGAGGCCGTCGGCTACTCGAACACGTATCCCGGAGCCCTGGCCGAGCTCATGGTGCTCCAGGAGATGCTGCTCAACCCGGTCCCCGACGGGTTGAGCACCGACCTGGCCGCGCTGACCGAGCCGTTGGCGGTGGGCGAGCACGCGGTCGGGCTGGCCGGGCTCGACGGTACAGAAGCCTGTCTCGTGATCGGCTGTGGGCCGGTCGGGCTCGCGGTGATCGCGGCGCTGAAGGGTCGGGGCCAGGGTCCGATCATCGCCGCCGACTTCTCGCCCCGGCGCCGGCAGCTGGCCGAGCTGTTCGGCGCCGACCAGGTGCTGGACCCGGCCGCCACCTCGCCCTACGGCAAGTGGGACGAGCTGGGCGTGCCGGCCACGATGATGGACCGGGCCGCCCGGGAGATGTTCGGCGCCAGCTTCATCGAAGCCGTGATCTTCGAGGCCGTGGGGGTGCAGGGCGTGCTCCAGACGATCATCGACGGTGCCCCGCCCCGGGCCAAGATCGTGGTGGTCGGCGTGTGCATGCAGCCCGACGAGATCGAGCCGTTCCTGGGCATCGTCAAGGAGCTGCAGTTCCGCTTTGCCTTCGGCTACTCGCCGGTGGAGTTCGCGGCCACCCTGGGCCGGCTGGCCGAGGGCGTGCCCGGGGCCGATGCCCTGGTCACCGATGTCGTCGACCTGGACGGCACCGCCGGGGCGTTCGCGGCCCTGCGCAACCCCGGCGAGTCCGGCAAGGTGCTGGTCCGTACCCAAGACTGACCCTTCTGGGACGAGCAAAGGAGACAGGCATGAGCGAGGTTGCCCAGCCCGGACCGACCCGGTTCGGGATCTTCCTGGCCCCCTTCCACCCGGTGGGCCAGAACCCCACGCTGGCGTTGGAGCGGGACCTCGAGCTCATCGGCCATCTCGACCGACTCGGCTTCGACGAGGCTTGGATCGGCGAGCACCACTCGGCCGGCTACGAGTTCATCCCGTCGCCCGAGGTGTTCATCGCTGCCGCGGCCGAGCGGACCCGGCACATCCGCCTGGGCACCGGTGTGTCGTCGCTGCCGTACCACCATCCGCTGATCCTGGCCGACCGGCTGTGCCTGCTCGACCACCTCACCCGGGGTCGGGTCATGTTCGGGGTCGGACCCGGGGCGCTGCCCTCGGACGCCTACATGATGGGCATCGAGGTGGCCAAGCAGCGGGACATGATGGAAGAGGCCCTGGAGGCCATCCTCCTGCTGCTGCGCAACGAGGAGCCGGTCACCTACGAGACCGACTGGTTCACCCTGCGCGATGCCCGGCTGCAGCTCCGGCCCTACCAGAAGCCCCACTTCGAGGTGGCGGTGGCCGCCCAGGTCTCGCCCAGCGGCCCCCGGGCGGCGGGGCGCTTCGGCTGCAGCCTGCTGTCGATCGGGGCCACCAGCATGGGCGGCTTCGACGCCCTCGGGTACCACTGGGGCGTGATGGAGGAGCGGTCCGCGAAGTTCGGGACCACCGTCGATCGTCAGGACTGGCGGCTGGTGGGTCCCCTGCACATCGCCGAGACCCGGGAACAGGCCGTCCGCGACGTCGAGTTCGGGCTGGCCGACTGGGTCGACTACTTCCGGCGGGTCGCGGCCCTGCCGCTGGCCCCGGACGCCGACGAGAACGTGGACCTGGTCGAGGCGCTCAACACCTCGGGCTTCGCGGT
>DASXTK010000250.1:0-1583 GCA_036505485.1 Acidimicrobiales bacterium | reverse complement strand
GCCGGCAGGCTCATCCTGCCCGAGGGCCTCGCCCACGACTCCGACGACAACCGCATCCTGGCCACCACCGCCAACCTTGCCAAGGAGCTGGCCGGGGAGCGCTCGGTGGTGCTGGTCTCCAAGGACGCCAGCCTCCGCATCAAGGCCGAGGCCCTGAAGCTGGCCGCCGAGGAGTATCGCCACGAGCGGGTCGCGATCGAGGAGGGCTACCTGGGGGTGGCCACCTGCGAGCTGGCCGGCGGCCTGGACGCCATCTACGCCGGCCGGGGCGGGGAGATCACCGCCGACCAGCCGCTGTGCGCCAACCAGTTCGTGGTCATGCGCACGGGCAGCCAGAGCGCGCTCGGCCAGGTGCGGCGCACCGTCGAAGCGGGCGAGCCGGTCGAGATCACCCTGATCGGGGAGGCGCCGGAGACCTTCGGGGTGCGGGCCCGCTCCAAGGAGCAGCACTTCGCCCTGCACCTGCTCCACGATCCGAAGGTGCCGCTGGTGTCGCTGGCCGGCAACGCCGGCACCGGCAAGACCTACCTGGCCGTCGCCGCCGGGCTGGAGTCGACCCTGGAGCAGCGCGCCTACGACCGGGTGCTGGTGTTCCGCCCGGTGGTCCCGGTCGGCCGCCAGGACCTCGGGTTCCTGCCCGGCGACGTCGACGAGAAGATCTCCCCGTGGATGAAGGCCATCCACGACACCCTGGCCCAGCTGTTCCGGGGCAGCCACGACTCCGACCGGCGCGAGAGCTACACCCAGGACCTGGTCCAGGGCCTGCTCGACGACGGGACGGTGCAGCTGGAGCCGCTGACCTTCATCCGCGGCCGCACCTTCGCCCGCACCTTCGCCATCCTCGACGAGGCCCAGAACGTCGAGTACGGGGTGCTGCGGTCCCTGGCCAGCCGGCTCGGCGAGGGGTCCAAGCTGGTCCTGTGCCACGACACCACCCAGGTCGACCACCCCTACGTCGACCCGGACTCCGGGGTGGCGGCCATGATCGAGCGGCTCAAGGGCGAGTCGCTGTTCGGCCACGTCACCCTCGTCAAGGGCGAGCGCAGCCCGGTCGCCGAGCTGGTCGCCCGCAAGCTGTAGGAGGACTCCGGCATGCCCGAACCCGAGGACGCCATCAGCCCGACCGACCGGGAGCTGCTGGCCAGGGCCGAGCTGGCGCTCACCCAGGTCAACAACCGCCACGGCCTTGAGGCCGACCAGTCGGCCACCCTGACCGCGATCCGGCTGCGCCTGGAAGGCAAGTCGCGGGCGTCGCTCGACGACCTGTTGGTCGCCGGCAAGGACCTCGGCGGCAAGGACCCGCTGACCGAGGCGGTGACCAGGCGCCAGCAGGGCCCGAGCTTCGACGACCTGGTCGCCGGGGCCGAGCAGCGGCCCAAGAAGTCGCTGGACGACCTGCTGTAGCGCCGCGGACAAACCAAGCCAAAGGTTGCATGGTGGACTAGACTCCGGGGGCTGCCGTCGCACCTGCCGGAGGACCCGCGATGAAGCGCCCCACCCGTGCCCTGCTGGCCGCCCTCACCGTCGCCTTCTGCCTGGTGGCCGCGCTGGCCGGACCGGGCGCCGCCACCCCGACCGCCACC
>DASXTK010000249.1:0-9384 GCA_036505485.1 Acidimicrobiales bacterium | reverse complement strand
CTGCTGCTGATAGCCGGGGGGCGGCTGTTGCTGGTACCCGGGCTGCTGGTAGCCGGGCGGAGGTTGCTGGTAACCGGGCTGCTGGGGATACGTGCCCGGTTGTTGTCCGTAGTCACCGGGCGGATAGGCCTGCTCCGGTGGAGGATTGCTCTCGGCATCCGGGTCGGACGGATAGGGAACGCCGTCGCCCAGGTTCGATTCGCCACTGCTCACTGATGTCTCCCGCCACTCTCGTCCAGGCCGTGCGCGCCAAAGATCACACCGGCGTTTGTGCTGAACCACGAGCCTGCCAGATCCCACCCGTCTCTGCGGGCCATGGTGGCCCAAGTTTCTGACCGATCGATCGTATACTTTTGAGCCGTGGACGCAGACGACCACCCGGACGGACGGCGCGCTCGGGGCGAGCGCACCAGGAACCAGGTGTTGCGCCGCGCCGCCGACATCGCCTCGGTCGAGGGCCTGGATGGGCTGACCATCGGCCGGCTGGCCTCGGAGTTGGCGGTCAGCAAGTCCGGGGTGTTCGCCCACTTCGGGTCGAAGGAGGAACTGCAGCTCGCCACCATCCGGTCCGCCCTCGAGCTCTTCGCCGACGAGGTGGTGACCCCAGCCCTCGAAGCACCCGACGGCCTGAGCCGATTGCTGGCGCTGACCGACCGCTGGATCGAGTACGCGGCGACGGGCGTGTTCCCGGGCGGGTGCTTCTTCTTCAGCGCCGCGGCGGAGTTCGACGCCAGGCCGGGACGCGTCCGCGACGAGCTGGCCCGGTATCGGCGAGGCTGGCTGGAGCTCTACGAGTCGACCATCCGGGCGGCCCAGAACCTCGGGGAGATCCAACCGGACGCCAACCCCACCCGGCTGGCCTTCGAGTTCGACGCGCTGGGGATGGCGGCCAACCTGCACGCCCTGCTCTGCGACGACGTGTCCATCTACTACGAGGCCCGCGCCGCCATGCGTGACCGGCTCCGTGCCATAGCCACCGACCCAACCTCGGTGCCGGTGCCCAAGCGATCGAAGGCCCGCCGCTAGCTCTTCAGCCAGGTGAGGGCATCCGCGAAGGCTCAGCCATCGTCACGACCACGTCGCGGCCGACGGACCCACCAGGCCCACCCCGAGAAGCCGATGGTGCAGATCGCAGCTGTTCTCACCGCCCCAGCCAGCGCTTCCAGGAACGGAGTAGGGCCCGGGGGCAGCATCAGGAAGGCGACGTCGGCGCCGACGAACAAGCTGAGCCCAGCAGTGTTGATGGCCAGCTCCCGGACCGTGCGCGGGAACCGGGACGGGAACGGGAAGGAGACCGGCTCGCCCTGCGGAGTCACGTCCGAGAGTGTGTCACCACCTGTTGGAAGGCTGTCTCACCATTTGCGGTAGGCCATGAAACCCCGATGACCGACGGGGCTTCCGGGCTAGGTGATGCGTAGGCGGCGCATCATCTCGTTGTCCTCGTGCTCGACGATGTGGCAGTGCCAGACGAACAAGCCCGCTTGGTTGAACGGGGCCCGTAGCCGGGTGATCTCGCCGGGATAGGCGATGACGGTGTCCTTGCGACCGGTCTCCCAGGCCTCCGGGCCACGGGCCGCGCCGCCCTCCATGGACTGGCGGCTGAGGATCTGGAACTGGGTGACGTGGACGTGGATGGGATGGGCGTCCTCGGTGAAGTTGTGGAGCTCCCAGATCTCCGTGGTCCCGACCTGCGGGGTCTCGGTGATGTCGTCGTGCCAGCGCAACGGGTTGCCGCTGCCGTCGGGGTTGAGCGTGCCGAGCAGGCCTACCAGCGGCCCGACGTCGGGCAGCACCGCCGAGTCCAGCTCGTTGAGCGAGACCTGTCGGGTGCGCACTACGCCCTGGGGCATAGCCGAGGGCGGTCCGGCCAGGGCCAGGTCCCCGGGAGAAGTGCTGCTGTCGGCGTCGGTCCGGGCCCCGACCCGGAACTGGAGCACCTTGCCGGTGCTGTCGGGGTTGGCCGGCGGGAAGTCCACTCCGGGTTCCCCGCCGCCGAAGGGCTCGTCGGGTCCGACGTTGATCAGGGTCACGGTCGAACCGGCCGACACGCCGGAGAAGTCGACGACCACGTCGGCCCGCTCGGCCGGTCCCAGCAGCAGCTGGGACACCTGGACCGGTCGGGGCAGGAAGCCGCCGTCGGCCCCGATCTGCCAGAACGGCAGACCACTATCGTGACGCAGGATCAGGAACCGTGACCCGGAGGCATTGAGCACCCGGAACCGATAGCGCCGCTGCTCCACGTTCAGGAACGGCCAGGTGCGGCCGTTGACCACGATGGTCTCGCCGAAGAACTCGGCGTTCCAGTGCGGTGGGATGTCGCTGTCGGGCACGTACGGGCCCGGGAAGCCGTCGAAGAACTCTCGACTGTCCGGATAGAACAGCGAGCCGTCGGAATTGAACGATCGGTCCTGAATGATGAGCGGGATCTCCCGGTACCGGATGCCCGGCGGGTCACCGGGCATCGGAGCCGGTCCGGGCAGGCCGCCCTCGTCGCCGCGCAAGAAGTACAGCCCGGCCAGTCCGGAGTGGATGTTGACCCGGGTCATGCCCAACGTGTGATCGTGGTACCAGAGCGTCGCCGGAGCCTGTGCGTTGGGGTACTGGAAGACCGCGTTGCCCCGGCTCCACCGGCTCCCGAGCGGCGACGACCGGCGGAACGGTTCGTAGAACGTGCCGCTTCGGGCGTAAACCGCCGGGATGTTCGAGGCATTGGGTAGGAACCACGCCTCCGGATAGCCGTCGCTCTCCTGCGGACTGCGCTCGCTGCCGTGGAGATGCACCACCATCGGCACCGGACCGGTGTAGGGGTCGGGCGTCGTGTCGAAGTCCGGCATGCTGTCCCGCCCGTCGACACCGCCGGGCGGATTGGCCCAATGCAGCGTGGGATCCGTTGGCAACAGGGGCGGCAGGAACCGTCCGGTGCTCAAGCTCCTGAGGTCGTTGATCCACTTCACCCGGAGCGGTGTATGGACGCGGGCTTCGAACGTGTATCCGGGATAGTGGAACGAGCCGCTGTGGTTCACCGAGCCATAGCCCCAGATGGTCGTCCGGGGGAGGCCGCTGGGAAGGACCTGCTGGCTGAACTGGCGCTGGGCCACCTCGAAGTAGTCGATGGTCTGCCCGCCCACGGTGAGCCGGCTGGTCCGGGGCATCGCCGGCAGGATGAACAGCGGATCCCGGAACTTCGGGATGTCCACGCCCGGCAAGGTCGGTTGGGCCAGGGGCGTGAGCAGCCGGCCTCCTCGACCCGATGAGCCCGACGGCCCGAACCGGACCGCGGCAACCGTTGCTGGTACGAACAATCCCGCGCCGTAGGTGAGAAATCGGCGCCGACCGATAGCTGCCATGAGAGCCCTCCCCCCGAGCGGGCGGACTTGGCCGCCCGCCGCCCTCATTGACCCAAACAGTCGTGAGAGGTCATGCAAACCCGTCGAAGAAGCCCCGAAGAGCATGTTCAGACACGACATCATGGGGCGGTGCAGGTAGAGGTCCAGCAAGGCGACATCACCACCCAGAACGTCGACGCCATCGTCAACGCCGCGAACTCGTCGCTGCTCGGCGGAGGTGGAGTCGACGGGGCGATCCACCGGGCGGCCGGGCCTGAGCTGCTCGAGGAGTGCCGCCAGCTCGGCGGCTGCGAGACCGGTGATGCCAAGGCCACCGAGGCCTACGGACTGGCCGCACGCTGGATCATCCACACCGTCGGTCCGGTTTGGCGCGGCGGCCACGACGGCGAGCCCGAGCTCCTGGCGTCCTGCTATCGCCGCTCGCTGGAGGTCGCGGTCAGCCTCGGCGCCCGCACCATCGCCTTTCCCGCCATCTCCACCGGCGTCTATGGCTATCCGGCCGCGGCCGCGGCCCAGGTCGCTGTAACCACCATCCGAGACTTCGAGGGCCCAATCGCCGAGGTACGACTGATCGCCTTCGACCCCGCCACCGCCCGCCTCCTCCAATCCGCCCTCCAACACTGACGTGGCCGTTCCGCTCTCGGCACCGTCGAGGCGTTGGCCGCTATTGATGCCGAGGCACTCCTGTTATGGCGCCGAGGTCGCAAACTCCCGGGGAAGACCTCTGGTGGGAGGGCGAGGTAGACAGCGCGAGTCGGCCGGAGGCCGACGCCACTTCCCTGTGGGGGGTCAGTCGAGGCCGTTCAGGGTGGCTACTGCGGCGGTTAGGTCACCTATGCCGTAGAAGTCGACGGCGACGAAGGTGGGGAGCTGGCCCCGCTCGGATTTGCAGCGCTGCGCCCGCTCCACGAGCACGTCGTGAGTGTTGGCGAGGGCCGCGGTCGCACGATCGGGTGTGAGCCGCGTGATCCAGTGGTTCATAAGGAACAGCGGGGCGTCGGAATCACCCCGGTTGGGCGCACAGGACAGGTCGTCGAGGGACTCGAAGCGGAACGGCGTGTCCTGCATGTGCTCGAACGCCGCGTGGTACCAGTCCGGCGGAGGTCCCGCGTTCTCGGCGAAGACGACCAGGCGCTCGCCGCGGTCGATCAACTCATCCAGCGTCGCCCACGGTCGGCCCAGCGGATGGCGGTGCAGATACGGGTCGAGGCCAGCCTCCTCGAACGCTGACGCAGTCTCCTCGGGCGAGATCGCATCCTGGATGATCAGGGTGACCACGTCGTCGGGGTTGTCCTCGAGGAACTCGCGTACTGTCACCAAAGCCTCGACGAACGGGATGGCGCCCAGCGCACACTGGTTGTGGCACAGATACGTGCCGTTACGTCCTTGGAGGCGGCCGGCGTCCAGTCGGTCGAACACCTGCGTGGCCAGTGCCGGCGGCAGAACCAGGTCGCCCTCGGTCAGCTGCGCAGCCGACACCAGCGGCGTCCAGTGGTGGGTGTCGATGAGCAACGCCCGGATGCCGGCATCGAGCTGAGCACGGATGTCGCCGTCCTGTTCCGGCCAGACCGACACCACGTCCGGACTCGACATCGAGTTGTGCGTCGCGGCCTGCACGACCTCGTCGTAGGCGCGCTCGCACAGCTCGACGGAGCCGTTGCACGCACGAACCCCAGCGGCGGACGATCGCAGCGGCACGATCCCCACGACGGCCGCGGCCACGACGGCGACCGCCCCTCCGAGCGCCAGGGCGGGGGTCGTCGGCAACCGCAGCCGGGGTGCGGCGAGGAGGAAGGCGACGAGGGCCGACCCGGCAGCGATCGGCATCAGCGCCAGCCGACCGATGGTCCAGGCCAGCTCGTCGGCCAGCTGCGAAACGACGTCCCCCAGCAGCGCACGCAGCCCGGCAGGCAATCCCCACGAGCCCGGACCGGTCTCCGTCGCCGGCGCGAGCGGGGCGTCCACCAGACGGATGACCGACGCCCACAGCACGACCAGCGTGCACCCGGCGGCGACGGCCGCGACTCCCAAGAGCACAGCGGCCCGACGCGGCCGACGACGCTCCAGCCACACCAGCCCACCACCTGCGCCCACCATGAGCACCCCACCCAGCACCGCGGTGCCCGGCCCGAACCAGCGGGCCGCGTCGCGCACGGTGTCCAGGCGGCCGATCACGGCAGCCCGCGACCGCCCGGCCCGTTCGGCCACCTCGGAAACCACATCGAGGTCCCGGTGGTTCTCGAGGTCCGCTCGCATCTCGGTCACGGCGTCGGCGGCCCGGGCAGTGACGAGCCCAACGGTCGCGTCGATCAGCGCGTCACGATCATCGCCCGCCAGCACCGCTGCCTCGATCTGGACGCGCCGCGTCGGATCCAGCGTCGGACCGAACCTGGCCAGCAAAACGTCGACCAGCAGAAGCGGGTCGACACCCGCGGCCTCCAGCACAGGGACCCCATCAGGGATCACCCCCGAGGCCAGGCGATCGGCGAACGCACTCACCGCCGTGCGGTACTCGTCGACCGACGTCGTCACGCGGTCGCCCGCCGAGGCCAGCACGTCCTGCACCCGGAGCACGGCGGCATCGACGACTCGGCCGAGGACCTCTCGCACGTCGACGTCGGCATCGAGCCGGGCCACGTCGCCTCGCACGTAGGCCAGCACCGCGGCCACGAACGTCTCGGTCCCCCGGCGCACCGTGGACGGCGGCACCGCCAGACGCAGGGCGCTCGTGCTGAACGCCCGCACCTGAACCGGGTCCACGCCTTCCACCCCCAGCCCGCCCAGCAACTCCTCGACCAGGTCGGCCAGCTCCGGATCAGCCAGGACCTCGGTGTAGGTGCGCTCGTAGGCATCGCTGCGCACCAGCGCATCCGCATACAAACGGTCATCGAGGAGACGCCCCCGCACGACGACGACCGACGAGACCAGCAGGAATCCGACCACGAACACCACGATCAGGACCAGCGACGACAGCCACCCTGAACCCCACCGGCCGGCGGTCGCAGAGGCCTGGGCCAGGGTTCTCATGCCGGCGTGGAGGCGAAGAGGTTGAGGCCCAGCGCTCGGGAGAGGAACTTGGTGGTGGCTTGGCCGCGGACGCTGTTCCCGGCGGCATCGAGCGGGGGTGAGAAGGTGCCGAGCCCGCCCTTGCCGGGTGAGGTGGTGACGATGCCGCCGCTGACGCCGCTCTTGCCGGGGAGTCCGGTGTCGTAGAGCCAGTCGCCGGAGTGCTCGTAGAGCCCGGCGGTGGCCAGCACGGCGAGGACGCCGGCGCAGTGCTCGGCATCGACGACCCGCTCGCCGGTCACGGGGTTGACGCCGCCGTCGGCGAGGGTGGCGCCCATGACGGCGAGGTCACGGGCGTTGACCACCAACGAGCACTGCCGTGTGTAGAGGTCGGTCGCGACGTCGGGGTCTCCGTAGAGGCATCCATAGCCATCGAGGAGATGGGCTATGCCACGGTTTCGGCGGTTGGTCGCCACCTCTGACTCATAGACGGCGGAGTCGAACGACAGGCGACGACCAGCGAAGCGGGACAACCCGTCGTCGATGAACTGCCATCTCTCGTCCGGCGTCGCGCCGGGCACGAGGCTGGTGGTGGCGATGGCGCCGGCGTTGACCAGGGGGTTCATGGTGCGGTCCTCGTTCAGCTCGATGGCGATGACCGAGTCGAACGGATGCCCGGTGCTGTTCACCCCGAGCTTGTGGCGGGCGGCCTCGTGGCCGATGACCTGGCAGACCAGGGCGAACACGAACGGTTTCGACACGCTCTGGATCGAGAACTCGTGAGCGGCATCGCCAGCCGTGACGATCCCGCCGTCCACGCCGGCGACGCAGATGCCGAACAGGTCGGGCGATGCGCAGGCGAGGGCTGGGATGTAGTCGGCGACGACGCCCTGGTCGTGGTCCCGATATCGATCATGGGCCTCGTCGAGGAGCTCCTGCACCCGTGCCGGCGACGGGAGGCGTCCGGTGGAGACTGTCGTCGGTATCGGAAGGTCGGGGCCGGGTCGGCGATCGAACGGCGCCATCGCCGGACTCAGAGGTGCGCGGGGTACCCGGGCCCCATGGGGATGCCCAACAGGTACCAGGCCACGAAGAAGGCCATCCAGGCGACCAGGACGATGACCGTGTACGGGATCATGAGCGAGATGATCGTGCCGATGCCGGCATCCTTCCGGTAGCGCTGGGCCACGAGCACGATGAACGGTAGGTACACCATCAGCGGGGTGACGACGTTGGCGGGCGAGTCCCCGACGCGATAGGCGGCTAGGACCGTCTGTGGCGCGACGTCGAGGCGCAGGAACAGCGGGACGAAGATCGGAGCGAAGATCGCCCACTTCGGCAACGAGCCCGGGATGATCACGTCGAGGATGACGATGACGAGGATGAACCCGATCAGCAGCCAGAGCGCGCCGATGTCGGCGCTCTCGAGCATGTCGGCCATCTTCACCGCGGCCACGGTCGGCATGTTGCTGAAGTTGAAGTAGGCGATGAACTGGCTGATCAGCAGCAGGAGGAAGACGAGTCCCGACAACCCGGCGAAGGTCTTGGTGATGGCGTTGATCACATCGACGCTGCTCGTGATGGTCTTGGCGCCCAGGCCGTAGCAGATGCCCGCCACCAGGAAGATCGTCGTGATGATGAAGATGAGGCTGTCCATCAGCGGCGAGTTGTTGAAGATCGATCCGGTCTCGGGGTTGCGCAGCGGGGCGCTGGGCAGCACGGTCAGCAGGGTGACGACGGCGACCGCGGCCAGCAGGCCCCACGTCGCGAAGCGCAGACCGCGCCCCTCCCCGGCCGGCACTTCTTCCTCGTCGGCGGCGACGACTCCGCCACCGTCGTAGGCGCCCAGGGCCGGTTCGGTGATCCGCTGGGCGATCATGGTGATGACGAGCGCGACGAAGATCGTGGATGCGATGGCGAACCAGAGGTTCGCGGTGAGGTCGATGGACCGGCTCGGATCCACAAGGGCGATGGACTCGTTGGTGACCTCGGTCAAGAGGCCATCGAGCGGCGTGAGGAGCACGTTGACGGCGAACCCGGCGCTGACGCCTGCGTAGGCGGCGGCCAGGCCCGCGAGCGGGTGGCGGCCGACGCTGAGGAAGGCGGCGGCGGCGAGCGGGATGAGGATCAGGTAGCCGGCGTCGGTCGCGACGCTCGACAGGCCGCCGACGAACACGATGATGAAGGTGAGGGCGCCGGCGGGCGCCACCGCGACGAGCTTGCGGATCAACGCCGCCATCAGGCCGGCCTCTTCGGCGACGCCGACGCCGATCATGGCCACGAACACGACGGCGACCACGCTGAAGCTGGCGAAGTTGTCGACGAACGACGAGAAGATGAAACGGATGCCGTCGGTGGACAGGAGGCTCTTGATCTCGGTGGTCTCCTGATGCACGTCCAAGTTCTCGTCGAGGTAGGCGTCGGGGTTGACGACCGTCTCCGGCTGGACCGAGCCGCCGACGTACTCCTCGTGTGCCGCGATCGGGGGCTGCTCGACGACGTCGTAGGTCACGCGGACGTCGAACGCGGCGAGCACCGCCGACAGCACGATCACCAGCACGCACAGGCCGAGGAAGATGATCGCCGGGTGCGGCACCTTGTTGCCGACCGTCTCGATGCGGTCGAGGAGCTTCTGGACCATGCCGCGTTCCTGGCCTGCGGTTCCCCCGGACTCGTCGGTGGCGGTTTCAGTCGAGTCGGCCATGTGGTGTTCTCCTCACGAGGTCGATTCGTCGAAGACGACGGTCAGGACCCGTTCGCGGGTGCCGTGAAGTCCATCGCCAGCCGCACGAGCAGGCGGGCGCCGAAGCCGCTGCACCCCGCCGTCTGCCAGCCGGCGTCCTGGGCGCTCTGGGCCGTTCCCGCGATGTCGAGGTGGGCCCAGGGCACATCGCCGACGAACTCGGCCAGGAACAGACCCGCGGTGATGGCGCCCGCGTTGGCGCCGCCGAGGTTCTTCAGGTCGGCCACCTTCGAGTCGAGCTCCTTGCGGTAGCGCGGCTCCAAGGGGAGCTGCCACACCGGCTCGTCG
>DASXTK010000248.1:0-3469 GCA_036505485.1 Acidimicrobiales bacterium | reverse complement strand
GCCCCCGGCCGGGCCGCCGTCCCGCCCCTGCCCCCCGGGCGGAAACGGACCGGAACCGCCCCCGGCCGAGCCGCCGTCAGGCATCGGCGAACCGGTAGCCGACGCCGTGGACGGTGAGCAGGTAGCGAGGCCGGCCTGGGGTCGGCTCGATCTTCTTGCGGAGGTTCTTCACATGCGCGTCGACCGCCCGCTCGTAGGACTCGAAGGCGACACCGTGGACCGCGTCCAGCAGCTGGCCACGGGTGAACACACGGCCGGGCTGGCGCACCATCGCCGCCAGCAGCTGGAACTCGGTCGGGGTGAGCTCGACGGGCCGCCCGCCGACGGCCACCCGCATGCGTGGCAGGTCCACCTCGATATCGGCCACCCGCAGCACCTCCGGCCCGCCGCCCCCGACCGCCTCGGTCCGCCGCAGCACCGCCCTGACCCTTGCCACCAGCTCCTTGGGGCTGAACGGCTTCACCACGTAGTCGTCGGCGCCCAGCTCCAGGCCGACGATGCGGTCGGTCTCGTCGCCGCGCGCGGTCAGCATGACGATGGGCACGTTGGAGGTCCGGCGCAGGCTGCGGGCGACATCCAGCCCGTCGCGCCCGGGCAGCCCCAGGTCGAGTACGACCAGGTCGGGCCGGGCCCGCCTGGCCTCGGCCAGGGCGACCTCGCCGTCGCCGGCCACCACGACCTCGAACCCGGCGTGCTCGAGATAGTCGCGCACCAGCCGGGCGATCTTGGCCTCGTCCTCCACCACAAGGATTCTCTTCACCGTCGACCTCCGAGCTTGCCCGCAGCCTGACGAGGCGGCGGGGCGGAGGCAAGCCTCCGCCCCGCCCACCTTGTCCCTCAGGAGCGCGGCGGTTGCTCCCCGCCGCTGGCCGGCTGCTCTTCGCCGCCGGCCGGCTCGGCGGGCTGCTCGTGCTGCCGGCGGTGCCACTCGTCGAACATGGCTCCACCACCCTGGCCCCATGGGCCGCCCTGGCCCCACGGACCGGGAGGGCCGTAGCCGCCAGCGCCTCCAGGGCCGCCGGGGCCGTAGCCGCCCGGCCCCCAGCGGGGGCCGCCCCAGCGCCCGCGCCAGAACGCGCCCCGGACCAGCAGCACGATCCCGATCACGAACAGCGGGAACAGGATCAGCCCGAACGGGAAGCCGAACCCGCGGCCGTAGCCGTACCCGTAGCCGTGCCCGACGACCCGCACCACCTGATCGGCGTCACCGCGCTGGGCCAGCTCCCGGGAGATCCCTTCGTCGACCCCGGCGTTGAAGGCGCCGACCCCGATCCCAACCACCGCCAGGATGGCCAGGATGGCCAACCCGATCACCATCGTCCGTCGCATCGCATCCTCCTTGTCGACGGCGTTGCTTCGGTCATCACCGATGCTGCCGCCCGGGCGTGAAGGAGTTGTGAACTCGACGCGGAGGGCTGGAGGAACCCAGCACCGGTTCAGTCCCCGCCGGCCAGGGATCGCGCCCGGAGGACGATCTCCTCGACCACCTCTTCAGTCCCCGCCGGCCAGGGATCGCGCCCGGAGGACGATCTCCTCGACCACCTCCGTTTTGGCGTCGGCGTACTGCTGCACATATGTCCAGTCGCGCTGGGCCAGCTCGCGCTTGACCCGCTGGTAGTGCTCCCGATCGACCGGGTCGCTGCGCAACCGGTCCAAGAAGATCAGGTAACGCTCGATCTCCGGGCAGTCGGGCGAGTAGACGTGCAGGTTGACGTTGGTGTCCGGCCCCTTGAGGACGCGGTGCTGCCACCAGTCCGGTTCCCGGATGACCAGCAGGTAGCCGGCCGCCCCCAGGTCCGGAAGGTAGGCCGGCTCGTCGCCTGAGTCGGGCACCACCAGCACGATGTCGATGATCGGCTTGGCCGCCAGCCCCGGCACCGAGGTGGAGCCGACATGCTCGAGCCGCATCACCCGCTCCCCCAGCACCGCCCTGATCCGCTCCGCCTCCCGAACGAACAACCCCGGCCACCCCGGGTCGTAGTCGACCACCTGGATCCTCCCGGTCAGCCGGGGCGGCTCCTCCACCCAGGCCTCCCGGATCTCCTGCTCGGTCTTCGGCTCCTGGGATCGGTTCGGTTCGGCCATGGGCCCTCGCTCCCTGTGCACCAATTTAGGACGCTCCACTCCGGGGACCCGCTTGCTTCGTCGGCTGTGGCCACCCATGCGTCGATGTCACGCTCGAGCCGGTTCAGTGCGTCCTGCTTGCGTTGTTCCCGGGTACGGGGCGGGAGGTCATCGTGGGCAAGCCTCCAACGCCGTGGAGCGGATATCCGCCCTGCTCAGGGTTGGCGGTAGGAGCCGAGCGGGGTGCCGACAAGCATCGGCACCCCGCTTCTGACCAGACGACTACCGCCCAGGCGGCGCCTGGTTTCAGCTGCACCCGCTGGTGGTGCCGCACGACTCGCAGACGAAGCACGAGCCTGCCGGGCGCATCCGGACCCCACAGGTCGAGCAGTAGGGCGCGTCGACCGCGGCCGTGCCCGGGGTGAACGCCGGGGCCCTCGACACCGAGGCGGAATCGGCCTGGGTGGAGCCCGTGGCCGCCCGCGGAGGCTGCTGGAGCTCGACCGTTGCCGCGGCAGGCGGCTCGGCGGCTGGTGCTGGGGTCGACTCGGTGGTGCCGTTGACCTCGGCGGTGCGCTCGGCGGTGGTCTTGATCCCCAGCGCCTGCCTGGTCTCCACGTCCAGGTAGTCGATGGCCAGCCGTCGGGCCAGGTAGTCGACCAGGCTCTGGGCGATGCGGACGTCCTTGTCGTCGGTCATGCCGTTGGGCTCGAAGATCATGTTGACGAACTTGGCCACGTAGGCCTCCAGCGGCACGCCGTACTGGAGGCCGAGGCTGATGGCGATGGCGAACGCGTCCATCACGCCCGACATGGTCGAGCCCTGCTTGGAGACCTTGAAGAAGATCTCCCCCAGCCCGTCGTCCGGGTAGGACCCGGCGGTCAGGTAGCCCTCGATGTCCCCGACCCGGAACGAGGTGGTCCTGGACGGCCGCTGCTTGGGCAGGCGCCGTCGCACCGGCGCCTGCTCGACCTCGATGACCGCACCGGTGTCGGTGGTCACCTTCCGGTCGGCCGACAGCGGCTGCCCGACCTTGCAGTTGTCCCGGTAGATCGCCAGGGCCTTGAGCCCGAGCTTCCACCCTTCGACGTAGGCGTGCTCCACGTCCTCGACCGTGACCTGCTCGGGCATATTAACCGTCTTGCTAATTGCGCCCGAAAGGAACGGCTGGGCCGCGGCCATCATGCGGATGTGGCCCATGTAGTGGATCGGCGAGTCGCCCATGGCGCAGTCGAACACGTCGTAGTGCTCGGCCCGCAGAGCCGGCGCGCCCTGCACCGAGTTGTTCTCGGCCACGTACTCGGCGATCGCCTGCACATGCTCGTCGGCGTACCCCAGCGTCCGCAGCGCCCGCGGCACCGTCTGGTTGACGATCGACATCGACCCGCCGCCGACCAGCTTCTTG
>DASXTK010000247.1:0-3563 GCA_036505485.1 Acidimicrobiales bacterium | reverse complement strand
TCATCCCGCTGGAGCCGTTTTTCCGGCTGGCGCGCGAGCGCGGCGAGGTGGCGGTGACCGAGCTGGACGAAGGCTTGCTCAATCTCGGCTTGCGCGCCGCTGGCATGCGCATGCCGTTCCTGCCCACCCGGGTGGGCCTGGGGTCCGACCTGGTGCGCGACAACCCGATGCTGCGACCGGTCAGCTCGCCGTTCGACGACGGCGAGTCGCTGCTGGCCATGCCGGCGTTCCAGCTCGACGCCGCGATCTGCCACCTCAACCGGTCCGACGCCCGGGGCAACGCCATGTTCCTCGGCCCTGACCTCTACTGGGACGACCTGATGCTGCAGGCTGCGCCGACGGGCGGGCGCTTCATCTCCACCGAGCGGGTCGTGCCCACCGATGAGCTGGCGTCCGAGGGCTGCCTTCACCAGCTGCGGATCAGCCGGATGATGGTCGACGGCGTGGTGGAAGCGCCGGGGGGCGCCCATTTCACCTCCTGCGCACCGGATTACGGCCGGGACGAGGCGTTCCAGGCCGAGTACGCCAAGTCGGCCGCCAGCCCCGAGGCCTGGGAAGCGTTCCGCACCTCCTGGATCGACATCCCGGAGGCCGACTACCGGCGCAAGGTGGCCGCACGATGACGGAGATGGACGTGACCCGGGCCGAGGTGTGCGTCGTGGCCATGGCCGAGTGCTTCCGGGGCGACGGCGAGATCCTGGCCAACCCGATCGGGGCCATCCCGGTGATCGGCGGGCGGCTGGCCCGCGCCACCTTCGAGCCCGGGCTGTGCTGCACCGACGGCGAGGCGTTCCTGATCGCCGACGACGGGATGTTCCCCGGCCCCGAGAACCCGGGCGGGCTGACCTCCCTCGACGGCAAGACCGTGGAGTACTGGAACCCGTACCGCTCGATGTTCGACTGGGTGTGGTCCGGCCGGCGCCACGTGGTGATGGGCGCCAGTCAGCTCGACCGCTACGGGAACCACAACTTCGCCGCCATCGGGGATCACAAGCAGCCCAAGGTGCAGCTGCTGGGCTATCGAGGCGCGCCGGGCAACACCATCAACTGCACGACCAGCTACTGGGTCTCCAACCACAACCCCCGGGTGTTGGTGGACAAGGTCGACACCGTGACCGGCATCGGCTGGGACCGTGCCGCGGCGCTGGGGCTCGGAGCCGCCGGCGGGGCCCGGTTCTTCGAGGTGCGCCGGGTGGTGACCAACCTGGCGGTGCTGGATTTCGACACCTCGGACCACCGGATGCAGCTGCACTCGCTCCATCCGGGCGTGACTGTCGACGAGGTCGTGGCCGCCACCGGTTTCGACCTCGTGATCCCGGACGAAGTGGCCGAGAGCCGGCTCCCCACCCCGGAGGAGCTGGAGCTCATCCGCACGGTCATCGACCCCACCGGCCTGCGGGAGCAAGAAGTCCGGGTTTGAAGGACAATGCCGGGGATGGAGCGACGACTGGTCTTTGGTGAGGACGCGCCGCGCTACGACCGGGCTCGGCCCACCTATCCGTCGGCGCTGATCGACGACCTGGTCGACCTGCTAGGCGCCCACGCCCGAGTTATCGACGTGGGCACCGGGACGGCCAAGGGCACCCGGCTGCTGGCCGAGCGGGGCATGACCGGCGTCGGTGTCGAAGCCCATCCGGCCATGGCCGCCGAGGCCCGGCAGCACCTCGCCCGGTATCCCGGCTGGCGGGTGGACGTGTCCGACTTCGAGGACTGGACGCCCACCGATGGCGACGCGCCGGCCGATCTGGTCAGCTCGGCCCAGGCCTGGCACTGGGTCGACCCTGCGGCCGGCCTGGCCACAGCCCATGGCCTGCTGCGTCCCGGCGGCTGGATCGCCCTGTGGTGGAACCTGGCCGAGGAGGATCCCCAGCCGATCCGCCAGGAGATCGATGCGGCCTATGAGGAGATCGCCCCCGGGGAACTGTTCAGTCCGCAGATCCGACGGGACGAAGCGTCTCCGTTCGACGACGCCCCCGCAGTCGTTGAGTTCCGGGACCCGACCGAGCGGCTGTACCGCTGGAACCTCACCTACACGACGGCTGAACTGCTCGACCTGATCAGCACCCACTCCAACCATCAGGTGATGCCCGCCGAGCTGAGGGAACAGCTGCTCGACGCGGTGGCCACCATCGTCGACCGCCACGGCGGCACCTACGACTATCCCTACGTGACCCGCCTGTGGTCGGCTCAACGGGTGTGAGTTGGGGGTTCTGGCGTAATCTGACGGGGTGTCAGATTGCGGTGCGCTCCACACGAGGTTCTGCACGCTGGTCGGGTGTCGCTACCCGATCGTGCAGACCGGGATGGGATGGGTCTCAGGCGCCTCGCTGACCGCTGCGACATCGCAGGCTGGGGGATTTGGCATCCTGGCCGCAGTCACGCAGACCGCCGAGCAGACAGCTCATGCCATCCGCTCGGTCAAGGAGCGCACCGCCCATCCTTTCGGGGTCAACCTGCGAGCCGACCAGCCCGACCTGGTCGAACGGGTCGACCTCTGCGTCCGTGAGGGCGTGAGGCTGGTCAGCTTCGCCGGCGCCCCCACCAAGGACGCCGTCGCCCGGCTTCACGACGCCGGGATCCTTGTCATGCCCACGGTCGGCGCCCGCCGCCACGCCGAGAAGATGGTCGATTGGGGCGTCGATGCCGTGATCGCCCAAGGCGGCGAGGGCGGCGGTCACACCGGCACCGTGCCGACGTCCCTGTTGCTGCCCCAGGTGGTGGACGCCGCGGGAGACGTCCCGGTGCTGGGCGCCGGTGGGTTCCACGATGGCCGCGGGCTGGTCGCCGCTCTGGCCTGGGGGGCCAGTGGCGTGGCCATGGGCACCCGGTTCCTCCTCACCGCCGAGTCCCACGTGCCCGATGACATCAAGCAGCGCTACCTCGCCGCCACCGTCACCGACACGGTGGTGACCACGGCGCTGGACGGCGCACCCCAGAGGGTCATCCGCACCGACGTGGTCGACCGACTGGAGCGCTCGAGCGTGCTCACCCGGTTCCCCCGGGCCCTGCTGGCCGCCCTGCGGTTCCGCAAGCTGACCGGCACCCCGCTGCGGGATCTGGTGCGGGAGGGGCTGGCCATGCGGCGCAACCAGGATCTGTCGCTGGCCCAGGTGGCCATGGCCGCCAACGCCCCGATGCTGATCAAGGCCGCGCTGGTGGACGGCCAGGACGAGGTCGGCGTGCTCCCCACCGGACAGGTGACCGGCGTGGTGGACGAGGTTCCGACCGTGGCCGAGCTGATCGAGCGGATCGTGCTGGAGGCCGAGACCACCCTCAAGAGCCTGGGAGGCACCGGCTGATGGACCTGACCTGGTCCGACACCGAGACCGCGTTCCGAGCCGAGGCCGCCCGTTGGCTCACCGAGCACCTGGCGGCGTGGCAGGAGACCCACGAGCCGGTCCATTCGGGCGACACCCGTGAGGGGTTCACGCAGCATCTCGACTGGGAGCGTGACCTGCACCAGGGACGCTGGGCCGCGGTGTCCTGGCCCGAGCGCTACGGCGGCCGCGACGCCTCGTTGTGGGAGTGGTTGATCTTCGAGGAGGAGTACTACCGCGCCGGTG
>DASXTK010000246.1:0-25915 GCA_036505485.1 Acidimicrobiales bacterium | reverse complement strand
GGTCTCCTTGCCCATGGCGCTGACGACGACGACGACGTCGTTGCCGTGTCGTTGGGTCCGGGCCACGTGGTCGGCGACCTCCCGGATGCGGTCGGGGTCGGCGACCGATGTGCCGCCGAACTTCTGGATCACGAGTGCCGGCACCGATGCCACGACGGCTGAACCTACAGGGCCGCAGGCGCGCTCAAGGACGGATTTGGGATGTCGTGTCCGCCACCTTGGCCTTCGTCAGTCGAAGGCGGCCGGACTGTCGACCAGCGCACCCCAGGCCTCGAGCTGAGCGATGGCCTGCGGGGTGTCGACCTGCAGCAGGGCACAGATGGCCCGCAGGTCGTCCCGCCGGATGGACAGGACCCGCCCGTTGAAGTCGCCCCGCTCCAGCACGATCGACCGGGCGAACCGCTGGATGGCGGCGGCCTCGGGGACCTTGCTCAGGGCCTCTAGATCGAGCACCAGCTTGCGCGGCTGGTCGGGGAGGGCCTCCTGCTGGCCCAACAGGACCGAGACCGGCACGTCGTAGAACGCCGCCAGCTCGTGCAGGCGGGGCAGGCTCAAGGTTCGGAACCCACGTTCGTACGCGCCGATGGCCGATGCGCTCCACCGGCCGGAGGAAGCCCGCTCGACATCGTCGAGTGACATGCCCTTCGCTTTGCGCAGCGCCCGAAGGCGCCGGCCTACCTCAAGGGTCACGTTCGTGGGCGGATCATCGTGGTCGTCGTGGTCGTTCATCACTTCTCGTCGTCCTGGGACTGTCCCAACAAACCGCCTCCGTCACAATTCTCGCATGCCCCGCCTCGGTGAGTGCAGCCGGGCGCAACGAATGTTACGGAGCGTGACCGAATTTGCCACCTCTCGGCCCCAGATACAGCGCGCCCCGCGCCACTGACTAGCCTGCCGCCCCGTGGGGACCGAGAAGCGAGAACGACAGAAGTCGGCCCGAATACTGAAGATCGAAGAGGCCCAGCAGGCAGCCAAACGCGACCGCACGAAGCGCACCGCCATCCGTGGTGTGATCGCAGTTTTGGTGATCATTGCTGGAGTATTCGCGTATTCGACGATCTGGGGCGGTGACGACGACGACACCTCGACCAGCGCCAGCGACTCGACGGATTCGACGACGTCGACCACGGCGCCGCCGAGCTACACCAACCCCGATCTGGCCGCCGAGGTCCTGGGCCGGGAAGCTCCCCAAACGACCGCGCCTCCGGCCGAGACCGCCCCCGATGCCCTCGACATCTCCACCCTGATCGAGGGCCAAGGTGATGTGGTGGTCGCCGCCGGGGACAGCCTCGTCGTGCACTACACCGGTAAGACCTCCGACGACGCCGTCTTCGATTCCTCGTGGGACCGGGGTGAGCCCTACGGCCTGCCGCCGAACACCCTGGTCATCGGTCAGGGCCAGGTCATCCCCGGATGGGACGAAGGCCTCATCGGGGCCAAGATCGGCGAGCGCCGGCACCTGGTGATCGGGTCGAACAAGGCCTATGGGGCCGAAGGCCGGCCTCCGCAGATCCCGGCCAGCGCCCCCTTGTCCTTCGACGTCGACATCGTGGACATCATCAAGGCGGCGTCGACGCCGCCGACGACAGTCGCCACCCCGACGCCGTAGCCAGCGCACCGCCGTGGCCACCGAGAACGTCGGGATGCGGCGGCGAGGCTCCCAGATCGCCCTGGCGGTGATCGTCATCGTCATCGCGGTGCTCCTCTACAACCGGCTCTTCGGCGGGGGGAACGGCGACGACAGCACCTCGACCAACGGGAACGGCGAACGCAGCGCTCCCGTGAATGACGAGGTCACGACCACCTTCGCCGACCCGAGCCATCCGGTGGAGCCGACCTGTCCGGCCGAAGACGGGTCCTCGCCGCGGGCTGTGCAGTTCACCGCTCCGCCGCCGATGTGCATCGATCCGAGCGTGACCTACGTGGCCACCGTCACCACGACCCGGGGGTTCTTCGAGATCACCCTCGACGCCGGGTCGGCGCCCCTGGCCGTCAACAACTTCATCTTCCTGGCTCGGTGGCACTACTACGAGGGCGTCGGGTTCCACCGGATCATCCCCGACTTCGTGGTCCAGACCGGCGACCCCATCGGCCCGATCGGCTACGGCAACCCGGGCTACACGTTCGCTGACGAGCTCCCCACCAGCGGCCCGCCGTTCTATCCGCTGATGTCGCTGGCCATGGCCAACTCAGGACCGGACACCAACGGCAGCCAGTTCTTCATCGTCATCGGGGCCCGGGGCGAGCAGCTGCCGGCCAAGTACACCCGGTTCGGCAGTGTCACGGCAGGAGTGCCGGTGGTGGAGGACATCGCCGGCACCGCCGACCCCGACGCTCCCAAGGGCGAGCCCAAGCCCGACGACCTCACAGTCATCGAGAGCATCACTGTCCGTTGAAACGGGGAGGCAGCCGTCAGGGCAGGGCGGTGAGGTCGCGCTCGGTGCCGTCGACCCAGACCTGGACGCCTCCGACCCCGGCTGCGGTCCACGTGCCGTTGGGATCGCGCAGCAGCGCTGTGCGTTCGTCGATGCCCACCACCGGCAGCCCGGACGGCGACAGCTGCAAGGTGCGGTGGCGCTTGTCCTCCGACCAGGCGTCGGCGTGGGGGATGAGCGCCAGCTGCCCCACCAGCCCCAAGCCGAGGGTGAACGCACCACCCCGCGGGTCGACCATGGGATCGCACAGCACCATGGCCCCGGCCGACGAACCGGCCAGGGTGGCGCCGTCGTTCCACGCCGCGACCAGGGCCTCCCACAGCGGGCTGTGCATCAGCACCGACCGCAGGTGCATGGGCGACGGACCGGCCAGGTAGATCAGGCGGGCCTGGCGGACCGCAGCGACGTTGTCGGGGTCGCTGGCGTGGGGTCGGGCCAGGACCATCAGTGGCCGCACCTTGGCCCCGAGGTCGTCGAACCAGGCCGTCGCGGTCTCGATCAGCCGCTCGGGGTGCTCGTAGGCCGCCCCGGTGGGAAGGACGACCACCTCCGCCGCCGCGCTCGTGCGCAGCAGATCACGGTCGAACTCGCAGCCATCGCGCCATTCGGCCCCACCGACCAGGGCCAGGGTCCCACTCATGGGCGGCAAGTTACAGCGCTCCACGACGCCCAGATGCCCCTCCGTTGGACCTCCTTCATTTACCGTCAGTAGCCTGCCCCGATGGCTATCGAACGTCTGGGCATCGTCGGTTCGGGGATCATGGGCTCGGGCATCGCCGAGGTCGCAGCCAAGGCCGGCGTCGACGTGGTGTTGCGCTCTCGCAAGCAAGAGACCGCCGACGCCATGGTGGAGGGGTTGGGGAGGTCCTTGGCCAAGCAGGTGGCTCGGGACAAGCTCAGCGAGGATGATGCCGGCGTGATCTCGGCTCGGGTCAGCGCCAGCGCGGATCTCGAGGCGCTGGCCGATTGCGACCTCGTCGTCGAGTCGGTGGTCGAGGACCTGGCGGTGAAGAAGCAGCTGTTCGCCGAGCTGGACCGGGCGGTCAAGGACGGCGCCATCCTGGCCAGCAACACGTCCACGCTGCCGGTGGTGGAGATGGCGGTCGAGACCGAGCGCCCCGAGCGAGTCTGTGGCATCCACTTCTTCAACCCGGCGCCGATGATGAGCCTCGTCGAGGTGGTCCGGACCCTGGTCAGCAGCGACGAGACCATCGCCGAGGCCCGGGCCTTCGTCACCGCCTGCGGCAAGGAACCGGTCGAGGTCGAGGATCGGGCCGGGTTCGTCGTCAACGCCCTGCTGTTCCCGTACCTGAACAACGCGGTCCGGCTCCTGGAGGCCGGCACCGCCTCGCGGGACGACATCGACACGGCCATGAAGGGGGGCTGCAACTTCCCCATGGGCCCGTTGGCGTTGCTGGACCTGGTGGGGTTGGACACCTCGGTCGCGATCCTCGATGCGCTCTACGAGGAGTTCCGGGATCCGAACTACGCCGCGGTGCCGCGGCTGCGCCGGATGGTGACCGCGGGCCAGATCGGCCGCAAGAGCGGTCAAGGCTTCTACGACTACCGCAAGTGAGTCGGTAGCGTCGAACGGGTGGCCCTGCGGTTCCCGGACAGCAAGCAAGCGCCTGACGCCGATGTGGTCGGGGAGCTCGGCGCGGGTCTGTCGGAGCGCCCGGATCGGACCCGATATCGCGAGCTGCTGACCACTCTGACCCGCTCGGCCCGCACCGCCGGTCGGGGGGCGGTGATCAGCGGGCAATGGTTGGCCGAGACGGTGATCGACACCGCGCCGCGGGTGCCGATCCGTGACGTGGAGACCTTGTCGCGGCATCACGAGGGGTTGACCGGCGAGGCTCTGGCCCGCTCGATGATCCGGTCCTCCGGACGGGTCAGCGCGTCGATCGGGGCTGCCGCCGGCGGTTTGGTGGCCGTCCAGGAGTTGTCGGTGGCGGCTGCTCTGGCCATACCGTTCGAGCTGGCGGCCGAGACCGCGCTGGTGGTGCTGGTCGAGCTGAAGCTGGTGGCCGAGCTGCACCAGGTCGCCGGCCGACCGCTGCCCGGTGGTCCTCGGGAACAGGTCGCCGGCGCAGTCCGCTCGTGGCTCTCGGGCCGTGCTGTTTCCGGTTCCAGCCTGGTGTCGTCGGGCAAGGTCGACCTGCTCGGCCGGACGACCCGGCTGCGTATGGCCGCGGCGCTGCGAGGCCGGATGACCCGCAACCTCACCACCTTGGCCCCGCTGCTGGCCGGCTCGGCCATCGCCGGCTGGCTCAACCGGCGGTTCACCATCGACGTCGGTCGCCGGGTGGCCGACGACCTCGGGCTGGTCGGGGACACCATCTGGCGGGCCCGCCGCCCACGGCGGAGGGGTTGGGCCACCTTGTGAGCGACGCGCTGCTTCGGGATCGGCCGGTCGAGCCGCCACCGTCGGCGTGGGCGTTCCCGCCCGCCGACCAGGCGGACGAGGCCGGGGTGGTCGCGGTGGGCGGCGACCTCGAGCCCGGGACCCTGCTGACCGCCTACCGCAACGGGCTGTTCCCCATGCCGCTGGGACGGCGGGGCGAGCTGGGCTGGTGGTCGCCCGATCCGCGGGGGATCATCCCGCTCGGCGGGCTCCAGGTGAGCCGGTCGCTGCGCCGCAGCTGCCGCCGCTACGAGGTTCGGGTCGACTCGGCCTTCGACGAGGTCGTGGCCGCTTGTGCCGACCCGGCTCGACCCGACGGCTGGATCACCCCGACAATGCGCGCCGCCTATGTGCGCATGCACGGCCTGGGTTGGGCCCACTCGGTCGAGACCTGGGATCCGGTGGACGGCGAGCTGGTGGGCGGGTTGTACGGCATGGCCATCGGCGGTCTGTTCGCGGGCGAGTCGATGTTCCATCGCCGGGTCGATGCCTCCAAGGTGGCCCTGGTGGCACTGGTCGAGCTGATGACCGAAGGCGGGAGCGCGGCCCGGGCCAACGGACGACTGCTCGACGTGCAGTGGACGACCGCCCATCTGGTCCGGCTGGGGGCGCTCGACGTCCCGCGGCGCAGCTACCTGGACCGGGTCCGCCATGCCATCCGGTTGCCCCTGCCCGCGGCGTTCCAGAGCCTCGGGCAGGTTGGCGAACGCCCCGAAGCCGAGCGACGATAACGACCATGACCGCCCATCTGCCTGAGCCTGACCGCCCGTGGATGATGCGGACGTACTCGGGGCACTCGACGGCCAAGGCCTCCAACGCCCTCTACCGCACCAACCTGGCCAAGGGGCAGACCGGGTTGTCGATCGCCTTCGACCTGCCCACCCAGACCGGCTACGACCCGGATCATCCGTTGGCCCGGGGCGAGGTGGGCAAGGTCGGCGTGCCGGTGGCCCATCTGGGCCACATGGGCCAGCTGCTCGACGGCATCCCGCAGGGCGAGATGAACACGTCGATGACCATCAACGCCACCGCGGCCTGGCTGCTCGGCCTGTACACCGCCAACGCCGAGCGCCACGGGGTCGGGTCCAAGCAGCTGCGGGGCACGACCCAGAACGACATCGTCAAGGAGTACCTGTCCCGGGGGACCTACATCTTCCCGCCCCAGCCGTCGCGGCGGCTGATCGTGGACATGGTGGCCTTCTGCGCCGAGTGGATCCCGCTGTGGAACCCCATGAACGTGTGCTCGTACCACCTGCAGGAGGCCGGGGCCACGCCGACGCAGGAGATCGCCTACAGCCTCGCCACCGCCATCGGGGTGCTGGACGCGGTGCGGGACTCCGGGCAGGTGGCCGAGGACCGGTTCCCGCAGGTGTTCGCCTCGATCAGCTTCTTCGTCAACGCCGGCATCCGCTTCGTCGAGGAGATGTGCAAGATGCGGGCCTTCGTCGAGCTGTGGGACCGGATCGGCGCCGAGCGCTACGGCGTGACCGACCCCAAGGCCCGACGGTTCCGCTACGGCGTGCAGGTCAACAGCCTCGGGCTCACCGAGGCCCAGCCGGAGAACAACGTGCAGCGCATCGTGCTGGAGATGCTCGCCGTCACCCTGAGCCGTGATGCCCGGGCCCGGTCGGTGCAGCTGCCGGCCTGGAACGAGGCGTTGGGGCTGCCCCGGCCTTGGGACCAGCAGTGGGCCCTGCGCATGCAGCAGGTCCTGGCCTATGAGACCGACCTGCTCGACTACCCGGATCTGTTCAAGGGCTCGGAGGTGGTCGGGGCTCTGACCAGCGAGCTCGTCGAGTCGGCCGGCGCGGAGCTCGACGACGTGCTGCGGCTGGGTGGGGCGTTCGAGGCCATCGACGAGCTCAAGGGCCGTCTGGTGCGCAGTCACGCCGAGCGGATGCGGCAGATCGAGGCCGGAGAGCTGAAGGTCGTCGGGGTCAACGCATTCACCGAGGCCGAGCCGTCGCTGTTGGCCGGGGGCGAGGAGTCCATCCTGAAGGTCAATGCCGCGGTCGAGGCCGAGATGGTCGCCGACGTGCAGGCCTGGCGGTCCGAGCGGGACAACGACGCGGTCAAGCGGTCGTTGGACGAGCTGAAGCGGGTGGCCGGATCGGAGGAGAACATCATGCCGGCCACCATCGATCTGGCCCATGCCGGAGGTACGACCGGCGAATGGGCCGGGGTCCTGCGGGAGGTGTTCGGCGAGTACCGGGCGCCAACGGGAGTGGCCGCCGCGGTCGGCGCGGCCGGGGGCTCCGATGGCCTGCGGGCGGTGGCCGAGCGGGTGCGCGGGCTGCCCGGCGGCCCGCCCCGGTTGCTGGTGGCCAAGCCCGGTCTCGACGGGCACAGCAACGGCGCCGAGCAGATCGCGGTGGCGGCCCGGGACGCCGGCATGGAGGTCATCTATCAGGGCATTCGTCTCACGCCGGCCCAGATCGCCGCGGTGGCGGTGGAGGAGGACCCCGACGTGATCGGCTTGTCGATCCTGTCCGGGTCGCACCTGGAGTTGGTACCCGAGGTGGTGCGGCTGGTCCGTCAAGGTGGCGTGGACGCGCCGGTCATCGTCGGCGGGATCCTGCCGGAGGAGGACCGTCCGGTGCTGCTGGACGCCGGAGTGGCCGCGGTCTACACGCCCAAGGACTTCGAGCTAACCCGGATCATGAGCGAGATCGTCGATCTCGCCGTTGCCCGCCGAGCCTGACCCCCGCGGCAGCCAGCGGGGCGGGTCGTCGGCGCCCAGCTCCCGACCGGCCCAGCGCACCTCGCCCGGGGTGGCCGACATCCGGGCCACCACCCCCTGCATACGGACGTCGTCCACCTCGACCACGCCGGCACGGGCTTGCACATGGGGGTCGGCGAACAGGTCGGCCATGTCGTAGACCGCCGCTGCAGCCGCCTCGGCCTGGTTGAACGCGGTCAGCACCTCGTCCAGGTGGCGCTGCCCGCAGAACTCGGCCATGCGGGCGTCGATCTCGTCGCGGGCGGCGATGCGGCCGGCGAAGGACTGCAGGTCCTCCCGATCGCCGAGACCGAGGAGCTGCATCACCCGCCGCCCGACCGACTCCGCCGACGCCGAGACCGCCACCCAACGCCCGTCGCCGCAGCGCCAGGTGCCCCGGGGCACCGAGTAGGGGAGCCCGGAACCCATGCGGGGTTGGAGGTAGCCGGTCGTGCCATAGGCCGCGGGGAGGGGTCCCATGCACTGCAGCAGCGAGTCGAGCAGGTTCACGTCGACCACCTGCCCCACCCCGGACCACAGCGCCGACATGATGGCGAAGGCGCCGACGATGGCGGTGACCTCGTCGGCCAGCGCCACCGGCGGGAGCAGGGGTGCACCGTCGGGCTCGCCGTTGATCGCGGCGAAGCTCGACATGGCCTCGGCCAGGGTGGCGAAGCCGGGCCGGGAGGCGTAGGGACCGTCCTGGCCGAACCCGGTGACCCGGCAGATCACCAGCCGTGGGTTGCGCTCGAGCAGGACGTCCGGTCCGACACCGAGGCGTTCCAGGGTCCCCGGCCGGAAGTTCTCGACGAGCACATCGGCGTCGGCGGCCAGGTCAAGCAGGGTCTCGCAGCCGGCGGCGGTCTTGAGGTCCAGGGTGACGCAGCGCTTGTTGCGGCTGACCACCTTCCAATAGAAGCTCGCGCCGTCGCGGGGATCGGCCAGGCCCATGGTTCGGGTCGAGTCTCCGGTGTCGGGCCGCTCCACCTTCAGCACGTCGGCGCCGAAGTCAGCGAGGTAGCGGGCGGCGCCGGGTCCGGCCACGACGGTGGCCAGGTCCAGCACCCGCAGCCCGGTCAACGGCCCATGGCCCGGCGTCGCTGTCCCGGGGGCGTCCTGTCGCGGCATGGCGCATGACCGTAAGGGGTCGGGGTCCGGATGCGCACCTCGTGGGAGCTCGACGACCGCGGAGGGTGACGTTCCGTGGTCGTTCCAGCGCGTCTCCGACCCCGTGGATCTGGAGGACGTCACCGACCGAGGTGCTGGCCGACGCGCCGTCGATCACGCTGAGCCAGAGCCGTCTGGCGTCGTGCCCGTGGCCACGACGCCAACGGCGTCAGTGCGAAAGTTTCTGGATCTTGCCGGCCTTGATGCACCCGGTGCACACGTGCAGGCGCCGGGGTGCGCCGTTCACCAGAGCCCGCACGCGCTGGATGTTGGGGTTCCAGCGGCGCTTGGTCCGCCGGTGGGAGTGGCTCACCCGCATACCCCAAGATGGGTGCTTGCCACACACCTCGCAGACGGCTGCCATGGACACATCACCTCGTGATCGGCTTCTGGAGAACTGAGAACCTGGGAACTGTACTGATGACGACGATGGCCCAACAACCTCGGAGCCGATCATCAGCCTTCATCCGGTCACGCCTGCTTCGTCCCCTAGCATCGCCCAGGTGAGCACCCTGGAGGCCCTTGGGGCGAACGACCTGCGAGCGGTGATCGAGGCGTATCGCGATGCCTTGTCCGCCCACCGCGAGCCGATCAACCGCCTCAACGTCTACCCGGTTCCCGACGGTGACACCGGCACGAACATGTCGCTCACGTTGAAGTCGGTCTCCGACGACCTGGTCGCGGTCGATGGCGACGACATGGCCGCGGTGTGCCAGGCCATCAGCCACGGCTCGTTGATGGGGGCGCGGGGAAACTCGGGGGTGATCCTGTCGCAGATCCTCCGTGGCCTGGCGAGCGTGGTGAGGGAAGCCGGGTCCTTGGACGGGCCGACGCTGGCCAAGGCCCTGCAGGCCGCGTCGGACGCCGCCTACCAGGCGGTGATGCGGCCGGTCGAGGGCACGATCCTCACCGTGGTGCGGGCCTCGGCCGAGGCCGCGGCGAGCGCCGCCGACACCGGCGCCGATCTGGTGACGGTGGCCGAGTCCGCCCGCAGCGGCGCGGCCGAAGCGCTGGAGCACACCCCCGAGCTGCTCCCGGTGCTGGCCGAGGCCGGGGTGGTCGACGCCGGCGGTGCTGGCTTCGTGCTGTTCCTGGATGCCTTGCTGTACACGATCGACGGTCGACCCGTTCCCGAGCCCAGCGTGGGGGAGGGCGCGGTCCGCTCCGACGCCCACCTGCTCACGTCCACCGCCGACGAGCACGGTGAGGGTCCCTCGGACCTGCGCTACGAGGTCATGTACTTCCTCGAGGCCCCCGACAGCGCCATCCCGGCGTTCAAGGACGTCTGGGCCGGCATCGGGGACTCGATCGTGGTGGTCGGTGGCGACGGGCTGTGGAACTGCCACATCCACACCGACGACATCGGCGCTGCGGTAGAAGCCGCCGTCGACGCCGGACGTCCCCGCAAGATCCGGGTCACCGACCTGATGGAGCAGGTAGAGGAGGAGCGTTGGGTGCGGGAGGCCACTGGCGCCGGCGCAGTCGAGGAGCTGCCGCCCCACGCCCGGGAGCCGGTCACCACCGCGGTCGTGGCCGTGGCCGCGGGGAACGGGATCAAGCGCATCTTCTACAGCCTGGGGGCCCAGGGCATCGTGGCCGGCGGCCAGTCGATGAACCCGTCGACCTCGGAGCTGCTGGCCGCGGTGGAAGCGGTGCCGGCCAGCCAGGTCGTGATCCTGCCCAACAACAAGAACATCATCCCGGTGGCCGAGCAGGTGGACGGGCACACCGACAAGACCATCCGGGTCGTGCCCACCCGAGGCGTGGCCGAGGGGTTCGCGGCGCTGATGGGCTACGACCCGGAGTCCTCGGCCGACGACAACGCCAAGGAGATGTCCGGGCTGGCGGGCAGCGTCGTGGCCGGCGAGGTCACCCAGGCGGTGCGCGATTCCAGCTGCGACCTCGGCCCGATCACCAAAGGCGACTTCCTGGGTCTGGCCCGCGACGGCATCCGCGCCGTCGAGCCGACCGTGGGCGATGCCGCATGTGCGCTGCTGGATGCCCTGGTCGGCGATAGCCATGAGATCGTGACCGTCATCGAGGGCGAGGGGGCGACCCCGGCCGCCACCCGGCGCATCACCGAATGGCTGGGGGAGCACCGACCCGCGGTCACCGCCGAGGTGCACCACGGCGGCCAGCCGCTGTACCCGTATCTCTTCGGTATCGAGTAGCTCGGCGGATCACGGCATGGCACGGCGGCTCGAGCAGTTGGCGAACATCCCTGTCGGGGAGCTGCGGGGCGTCGGCGCCGACCGCGCCGAGGCCCTGGCCGAGCACTTCGGGGTGGAGACGGTCCTCGACCTGCTCACGCACTATCCCCGCCGCTACATCGACCGCACCCACCAGGCCCACATCCGCGATCTGAAGGTGGGCGAGGAAGCCATGGTGCTGGCCAAGGTCCTGGCCGTGAACAGCCGCCGCACCCGAGGACGGCCGCCCAAGACCCTGGTGACCGCCGACATCAGCGATGGCACCGGCAAGCTCCGCCTCCAGTTCTTCAACCAGCCGTGGCGGGCCAAGCAGCTCTCCCGCGGTACCGAGGCGGTGTTCTTCGGCAAGCTCGACAGCTACCGGGGGCAGCGCCAGCTGGTGAACCCCATCGTCGACCTGATCGGCGACCGCACCGGGCGGGTCGTCCCGGTGTACCCCCAGTCGGACAAGGCCCGCATCCATACGTGGGACCTGGGCCGCTGGATCACCGAGGCGTTGGAGCGGGCGGGGGAGCTGGCCGACCCGGTCCCGGACTGGGTTCTGGAGCGGTTCGACCTGGTCGACCGGACCGCGGCCATCCGTGGAATCCATCTGCCCTCGACGCCCGAGGAGCACAAGCAGGCCCGCCGGCGCCTGGTGCTCGACGAGCTGCTGCGGCTCCAGCTGGCTCTGGTCGAGCGGAAGCGGCACCTGGAGCGCAGTACCCGCGGCATCGCTCACGGCAAGCCCGCAGCGCTGGTCGAGCAGTTCTGGGGCCGGTTGCCGTTCGAGCGCACGGAGGACCAGCGCCAGGCCGTCGACGACATCGCCGAGGACCTCACCAAGCCCTTCCCCATGCACCGGCTGCTGCAGGGCGATGTGGGCAGCGGCAAGACCATCGTCGGGGTGGCGGCGCTGCTCGTGGCCGTGGAAGGTGGACACCAGGGTGCGTTCATGGCGCCGACCGAGGTCCTCGCCGAGCAGCACGCCCAAGGGATCCGGCCGCTGGTCGACGGGATGGTCGTCGGTGACGCCGGAGCGACGCTGTTCGGGTCCCGGCCCTTGCGGGTCGAGCTGCTGACCAACCGGGTCGGGGCGGCCGAGCGACGCCGGATCCTGGCCGAGCTGGCCTCTGGGGGCGTGGACATCGTGATCGGCACCCACGCGCTCATCCAGGAGGACGTGGCCTTCGCCTCGCTGGGGGTCGTGGTCATCGACGAGCAGCACCGGTTCGGGGTCGAGCAGCGGGCGGCCTTGCGGGACAAGTCCGGCGGCGAGGCTGTCCCCGACGTGCTGGTGATGACGGCAACGCCGATTCCCCGCACCGCGGCCATGACCGTCTACGGCGACCTGGACGTCACGGTGATCCGGTCCCGCCCGGCCGGTCGCCAGCCGATCTCCACCCGCTGGGCCCGCAGCGACGACGACGAGGCCGAGGTGTGGGAGGCGGTGCGCCGCGAGGTGGCCGCCGGACGCCAGGCGTACGTGGTCTGTCCGCTCATCGAGGATTCGGACCGGCTCGAAGCCCGCTCGGCCGAGGACACGCTCGCCCGTCTCGAGGCCGGCGAGCTGAAGGGTCTGCGGCTGGGCCTGCTGCACGGTCGGCTCAGCCCGGCCGACAAGGACGCGACGATGAGCCAGTTCCGTTCCGGCGGCCTGGACGTGCTGGTGGCGACCACGGTGATCGAGGTCGGGGTCGACGTCCCCAACGCCACGGTCATGGTGATCCTCGATGCCGACCGGTTCGGGATCGCCCAGCTCCACCAGCTGCGGGGCCGGGTGGGCCGGGGCAGCGAACGGTCGTGGTGCTACCTGGTCAGTGAGTCCGACACCCCCGACGCCGAGGCTCGGCTGGGGGCGCTGGTGGCCAGCGACGACGGCTTCGAGCTGGCCGAGGTCGACCTGGATCTGAGGGGCGAGGGCACGATCATGGGGGAGCGCCAGAAGGGCCGCAACGACCTGAAGCTGGCCTCCCTGCGCCGCGACCGCACCTGGGTCGAGCAGGCCAGGGAGGTCGCCATGGAGATCGTCGACGGCCCTGGAGGCCTTGCCGCCCACCCCCTCCTCATGGAGGAGGTAGCCCTGTTCCTCGACGAGGACGAACAGGACTTCCTGCTGAAGGGTTAGCGCAAGGGCAAGGACGGTCGTCGCAACCAGTCATGGCGCGTCAGTCCGGGGCGGAGAGGTCTTCGTCGGGCAGGACAATGTCCCAGCGGTCGTTGCAGCCGGAGCAGCGGTACGCGACCACGTCGCCGGGTTGCCAGTCGCCCTCCTCGGGCCGGTACGACAACAGGTGTGCGGTCTCGCCGCAATCAACGCAGGTGATGGTGGCGTCGACCTCCACCTTCAGGAACCTACCCGGCGTCGTACAGCTCGGTCATGGCCCGGGCGGTGGCGGCCAGGTGTTCACGCAGCTCGAGGGGTTCGAGCACCTCGATGTGGGCGCCGAGACGCAGGAGGTCGTGATGGGCGTAGTCGAACGACTCGGTGGGCACGACGACTTCGATCCAGCCGTCGGAATCAGGCTGACCTGCGCTGGCAAGGATGAGCTCCCCGGCCACCGGGTCGACAGCACGGCGCAAGGCCCACAGGCTCGTGGCGCGGATGCGGGCTCGAACCTCGTGCCTCAGCATCGAGCGAGCGAAGGCCTCGGCCGAGGCGTCCCAGTAGGTGGCGAGATCGAAGTCGGGCGCGCGCTCGGTCCGCTCGTCCCGCAGGGTCGCTGACCGCACCCGAGACGCCCGGTAGGTCCGGGGCGCGTTGTCCTCACCGGCCCCGGCGACCAGGTACCAGCGTCCGCCCTTGAGCACCAGGCCGAGCGGATCGACGGTGCGATCCACCACCGTGTCGCCCCGGGCGTACTCGATGTCGATCCGCCGTTCCTCCCACACCGCCCGGGCGATGGTGGCCAGGTGCGGTGCGGTCTCGTCACGGGCGAACCAGCCGGCGGCGTCGAGGTGGAAGCGTTCCCGGACCCGCAGCGCTCGCCGGCGCAGCTCGGGCGGGAGGGCGGCGTCCATCTTGAGCTGGGCCGCAGCCAGCACGGTGCCCAGACCGAGATCGGCGGCGGCGCTGGGCAGTCCGGCAAGGGCCAGGGCCTCGGCCTCGTCGGGCGTGAGCCCGGTCAGGCGGGTGCGATAGCCGTCGATCAGCGTCACACCGCCGCCCGGCCCGCTCTCCGCGAACACCGGCACACCGGCCCCGGACAGGGCTTCGAGGTCGCGGTAGATGGTGCGCACCGACACTTCGAGCCGCTCGGCCAGCTGGGTCGCGGTCAGCTTGCCGTGCACCTGCAACAGCAGCAGCAGTTGGACCAGGCGAGCAGCCCGCATGCTGGAAGAGTACTGGCAATGGCTGACAGAAGATGTCAGGAAGGCGGCGTACGGTCGGTGGCGTGGCCGACACTGCTGTTTCCTTCGCCGAGATGGAGGCCCAGACCCCCGAGCTGGCCGGACACGCGCGTGAGCGTTTCGACGCCACCGGGCTGTGCCTGGTCGGGACCCTCCGGTCCGACGGCTGGCCCCGGATCAGCCCAGTGGAGCCGCTGATCTTCGAGGGCCAGCTCTACCTGGGGATGATGCCCCGCTCGACCAAGTCCCGTGACCTGGCCCGCGACCCTCGGTGCCTGGTCCACTCGACGATCTCGGACAAGGCCGGCAGAGAGGGCGAGGTCAAGCTCTACGGGCGAGCCCGGCGGATCCTCGATGAGAACGAGATCGAGCGCTACTGCGTGGCCCTTGAAGCGGCCATCGGCTGGCGCCCGAAAGGACCGCAGGACTTCGATCTCTGGGTCCTCGACATCTCCAGAGGCGCGTTCCAGATCTTCGCCGGCGACAACCAAACCACCTCCACCTGGCAACCCGGCCAGGCGTTCTAAATCGCTTGCGGGGCGACGCCGCGGCTGCTGGGCTTCCGGCGTTCCGAAGTGACGTTGTGAAGGGTGGTGACGGATGAGTACAGCCACGAGGGAGACGGCTGTGCGCATCCTGGGTGACCGCCCGGCTCTCGTCTGATCTCAGACGATTCGAGCTTCCGAGACGGTCCCCAGGGCGCGGCCCGGTTCCGTACTCGTTCCGTTCTTGGAGGTCTCCCTTGTCGCGCGATCAGCGCAACTCATTCCGGTGTCGCAACTGTCGGCTCGACGTTCCTCTGGACGCTCCCGGCACTGCGCACCGCAACCACTGTCCCAACTGCCTGTGGAGTCGCCATCTCGACGACTCGCCTGGTGACCGCTCGTCCGAATGTGGGTCGTCCATGGAGCCCATCGCGGTGTGCGTCCGCGGCGGGGGCGAATGGGTGCTCGTGCACCGCTGCACCGGCTGCGACACGCTGCACCTGAACCGCACCGCCGGCGACGACAACCCGCTGCCGCTCATGCGGCTAGCGGTCAAGCCGCTGGCCCAGCCGCCATTTCCGCTCGAGTGGCTGACTCAGCTGTGACCCTTGAACCGCTGGACGCCCTCGGCGAACCCGTCGGCGAAGATCGTGTCGCGGCCCAGCCGGTCCTCGTTGGCCAACGCCTCGGCCACGCCCAGCCCGAGCCCGTCGTACACCGCCTGGCGGTCGTTGAGCACCGCCCGCCAGGGGAACCCGGCGATCTCGGTGGCCAGCTCGACCGCGGCGTCCAGCGCGGTGCCGGCGGGCACGACCCGGTCGACCAGCCCGATCCGCTCGGCTTCGGCGGCGTCGATCTCCCGGCCGGTGAGGATCAGGTCGAGGGCCCGGCCCAGACCGACGATCCGCGGCAGCCGGTAGGTCCCGCCGTCGATGAGCGGCACGCCGAAGCGCCGCTCCAGGCAGCCGAAGCGGGCGGTGTCGCCGGCGACCCGCAGGTCGCACCAGGCCGCGAGCTCGATCCCGCCAGCGACGCACCAGCGCTCGACCGCGGCGATCACCGGCTTGCCCAGCTGCAGGCGGGTCGGGCCCAGAGGCCCACTGTCGCGGAGCCGGGGCAGGTCGGTGAGGTTGGCGCCGGCGCAGAAGGCGGTCTCGTCGCCGGTCAGCACCGCCACCCGGGCGTCCTCGTCGGCGTCGAAGGCCAGGAACTCGTCGTGCAGCCGCTCGGCCGTCGCGCTGTTGATGGCGTTGCGGACGTGGGGCTGATCGATGCGGATGATCCGGACGGCGTCGCTCATGCGCCCCTTCCTTAGGCCAGATCGGCCTCCGAGGGCCAAAGGCCGTGCAACCCGTAGGTGGTCGGGGGTTCTGGCAGTCGCCAGTACGGTTCCGCCGATGCGCGTTGTCGGTGGAACGGCCCGGGGACGGCGGTTGGTCACCCCGGCCGGCGCCAACACCCGCCCGACGACCGACCGGGTCCGCGAGGCCATCATGAACGCGCTGTGGAGCCGCGGCGCCCTGGACGACGCCACCGTCCTCGACCTCTTCGCCGGCAGCGGAGCGCTGGGCATCGAGGCCCTGTCCCGAGGGGCGGCCCACGCGGTGTTCGTCGACGACGATCCCCGAGCCCGTCAGGCGATCGTCCAGAACCTGGAGACCTGCGGGCTCGCCGGCCGGGCCGAGGTCGTCGCGGCCAAGGCCGATCGGTTCCTGGCCCGCCGGGCCGAGGAGTCCCAGTTCGACCTGGCGTTCTGCGATCCGCCGTACGCCTTCGACGGCTGGGCGGGGCTGTTGGCATCGTTCCCGGCCGCGCTGGTGGTCATCGAGTCCGACCGCGAGATCGGGTTGCCCGACGGTTGGGAAATGCTCCGCTCGGCCCGCTACGGCACGGTCTGGGTCGGCCTCGCTCAGCGGGACGGCGCCGGGCGCGGAGGGTGAACCCCAGTCGGACCGCGCGCCGGAGGTAGGTTGGGCACGACCACCGGCGGTCACCCCAGCGCCCCCGACAGGAGCAGCAGTGACGACTGTTCTCTATCCCGGGTCCTTCGACCCGATCCACAACGGGCACATCGAGATCATCGAGGTCGCGGCTCGTCTGTTCGACGATGTCGTGGTGGCCGCGGTGCGCAACCCCCAGAAGGGGCAGCCGCTGTTCGACCTGACCGAGCGCAAGGAGATGATCGAGGAGTCGGTGGCCCATCTCGACAACGTCCACATCACCTCGTTCTCGAGCCTGGTCGTGGATCTCGTGCGCGAGGTCGGCGCCGACTTCATCGTGAAGGGCCTGCGGGTCGTGTCCGACTTCGAGGCCGAGATGATGATGGCGCAGATGAACCACGAGGTGTCCGGGGTCGACACGCTGTTCATCCCCTCGGGGTCGTCCCACTCCTTCGTGGCCTCGAAGTTCGTCCGGGAGATCGCCCGCTATGGCGGCGACATCTCCTCGATGGTTCCCAAACCTGTGCTCAAGCGCCTGACCGACAAGAAGTTCGACCATGATTGAAGGCCCCGACCACGACGTCGAGTTCGACCACGAGAGTGACGAGGACGTCGATCGGGACCTAGACCGGCGGGTGGCGCGCCGCCAGCCCGGCGGTGACGTGGAGCTGCTGCTGCAGGAGCTGCGAGAGATCGTCGACCAGGCCCGTCCGGCGCCGTTGTCCACCTCGGTCAAGGTCGACCGCGACGTGATGCTCGATCTCATCGAGCAGGCCCTGGAACGGCTGCCCGACGATCTGCGTCAGGCCCGCTGGCAGCTCAAGGAGAGCGAGGAGTTCCTGGCCCGGACCCAGCTCGAGGCCGACGAGATCCTGGCCGCGGCCCGGGGCCAGACCGAGCGGATGGTGCAGCGCTCCGAGGTGATGCGTTCGGCGGAGGCCAAGGCCCGGCGCATCATCGACCAGGCCCGCTCCGATGCCGCTCGGGTGCGCAGCGAGTGCGACGACTACTGCGACCAGCGCCTGGCCCAGCTCGAGGCGGTGCTGGAGAAGACCATGAGCGTGATCGCCAAGGGTCGTGAGCGGTTGCGTCCCGCGACCGAGAACCGCGACGAGTTCCTCGACAACGCCGAGGATCCGACCACCGAGATCAGCCACGAGGACCTCGACCCGGTCAGCGCCGTGTTCTTCGACCAGGACGTCGACCACCTCGACACCACGGACGCGTAGGCAGGCCGACGTGCCGGGCCGGCCGTTCGCGGTCAACGTCAGCGAGGAGCTCCGGCATCCGGGCACGCGTACCGAGGTGCAGCGGTTCGGGTCGCTCCCCGGGATCGCCCTGTCGACGGTCCACATCCCCGACGATGCCGAGATCAGCTTCACCGGCGTGGTCGAGGCCCAGGGGGCCCAGGTGATCGTCTACGGCGTGGCCCGGGCTCCGTGGAACGGGGAGTGTCGCCGCTGCCTGCGACCCACGAGTGGGGACGTGGTGGTCGACCTGCGCGAGGTGTTCGAGGTCCATCCGGTCGAAGGGGAGACCTATCCGCTGGTCGACGAGCAGATCGACCTGGCCCCGGTGCTCACCGAGAGCCTGGCCTTGGGATTGCCGCTGGCGCCGTTGTGCTCCGAGGACTGCCCCGGCCCCGACCCCGAGGGTCATCCGGTCGGTGTGGTCGACGATGCCGCCGGGTCGGAGGGCGAATCACGGGGCGACCCGCGCTGGGATGCCCTCGACCAACTGCGGCTCGCCGGCGACGCCGGGGAGGACGAGCCGAACCAGGGGCAGGACTCGACGCTCGGACAGGACCACCGCTAGCCTTTCGCCTTCGCGTCGCTGCCCGGCTGGACGGGCCCGTCGCTCTCCCAGTCGCTCGACGAACACAGAGACAACCGCGATGGCTGTTCCCAAGAAGAAGACCTCCAAGGCCAAGAGCCGCAGCCGGCGTGCCACCGCGTGGCGTCTGGAGCGGCCGTCACGGAGCATCTGTCCGCAGTGCCGTTCCCCCAAGCTGCCCCACGTCGTGTGTGGCAACTGCGGGTGGTACGGGGGCCGTCAGGCCATCGAAGTCGACTGACGACCACCACCACGTCCGTATCTAGACCCGGGGGTTCGTGATGCTGCCGATCGCCATCGATGCCATGGGCGGCGACCACGCTCCCGGCGCCATCGTCGAGGGCGCCCTGCGGGCCGTGGGCGAGCAGAAGGTCCCGGTGGTGTTGGTCGGCCAGCCCGAGGCGCTCGACGGGATCCGCTGTGACCTCGACGTGATCCCGGCCTCCGAGGTCATCGCCATGGACGCCGACGCCGGTTCCGTCCGGACCATGAAGGACTCGTCGCTGGTGCGGGCGGCCGAGGCGGTGCGTGACGGTCAGGCCTCGGCCATGATCTCGGCCGGCAACACCGGCGCCACCATGGCTTCGGCCCTGCTGCGAATGGGGCGGATCAAGGGTGTGGCCCGACCGGCCATCGCCACCCCCATCCCGGTCTTCGGCTCCACCCCGACCGTGCTGCTCGATGCCGGAGCCAACGCCGAGTGCCAGCCGGCCTGGTTGGTCCAGTTCGCCCAGATGGCCACGGTGTTCACCCGCGAGCGCTACGGCGTCGAGACACCCCGGGTGGGCTTGCTCTCGATCGGCGAGGAGTCCTCGAAGGGCAACCCGCTGGTCAAGGAGACCCACGAGCTGCTGGCGGCCAACGGCGCGGCCGCGCTGCGCCGGGCCCGCGGAGAGTTCATCGGCAACGTCGAGGGCCGCGATCTCATGGGAGCCGACGTCGATGTCGTCGTGACCGACGGCTTCACCGGCAACGTGGCGCTCAAGACCCTCGAGGGTGGGATGAAGGCGCTGGTCAAGGCCATCGTCGAGGCCCTAGGTCCGACGGATGTGGCCGACAAGGTGTTCGAGGCGCTGCTGCCGCTCTACGCCACCGTCGATCCCGATTCCTACGGCGGGGCCATCCTGCTGGGCGTCAACGGCGTGTGCATCATCAGCCACGGCTCCTCGTCGGCGACCGCCATCGTCAACGCCGTCGGCGTTGCCCGGGACATGGTCGAGACCGGGATCGTCGACCGGCTACGCGACGCCATCACCACCGACTGATCCGGTTCCGGCCAGCCAGGCGGTGGCCGTGGCATCGAGGGTCGCCGGCGCCGCGCTCACCACCTCGGCGGCGTGCTCCTCGAGGACCTCGGTGACCGTCGTCAGGTCGTCGGAGCCGAAGGCGAGACGGGGCCGCGGCGCCAGGGCGTACATCAGGCGCTGGGCCACCCACTCCGGATCGTCATAGTGCAGGCGTGGCTCGGGCCGTTGGTGCCAGCGAGCCAGGAACGTCATCCATCGCTCTTGGCCCTCGGGCGCGATCGCGGTCGTCGTGGCCTCCGCGGCGGCCTCGGCCAGCGCCGATCGAAAGGCCTGCTCGGTCGTGGTCTCCACCAGGGTGCCGTCGAGGAGCAGTTCCCAGCCCAAATGGCCAACCGCCCGGGCGGCGCCGCGGCGCATCCCCCGCTCGACCAGCTGCTGTCGGATGGCCGAGGAGCCGTGCCGAAACGCCGGCAAGGCGTGGAACACCGCGTCGGTCTCGATGTGACAGCGCACGCCTCGGTGGAGCTCGCCCTGCACGGAGCCGCGGTCGAGCCGCACGTGGGCCATCGAGGCCAGGTCGGGCAGCACCGCACCGAGTAGGTAGCGCGGGTCGTCCTCGCCGGACGCCAGGGCGACATGGGTGTGGCCCAGGAAGTTCAATCTGGCCCCTTGTTTTGGCGGTATCCGCTCATAGTCTCCCGGCCATGACGAACGTGAAAGTTGGTGTGCAGCTTCATCCCCAGGCCACCACCGTTGCCGCGCTGCGGGATGCCTGGCGCTCCGCCGACGAGTTGGGGGCCGACTCGATCTGGGTGTGGGACCACTTCTACCCGCTCTACGGCGATCCCGCAGCGGCCCACTTCGAGGCATACACGCTTCTGGCCGCCATGGCCGCCGACACGAGCACCGCGCAGCTGGGCGCCCTCGTGACCTGCAACACCTACCGGAACCCCAACCTGCTCGCCGACATGGCCCGGACCATCGACCACATCAGCGACGGTCGCTTCACCCTGGGGATCGGCTCGGGCTGGTTCGAGCGGGACTACACCGAGTACGGCTACGAGTTCGGCACCGCGCCGGACCGGCTGCGTCTGCTCGGCGGCGCCCTGCCGGTCCTCAAGGACCGCCTGGGTCAGCTCACCCCGGGTCCCATCGGACCATTGCCGATCCTGATCGGCGGTTCCGGGGAGAAGGTCACGCTGCGCCTCGTGGCCGAGTACGCCGATGCTTGGAACACGTTCGGTCCGCCGGCCAACTTCGCGGCCAAGAACCGGATCCTGGACGAGTGGTGTGAGCAGGTGGGCCGGGATCCAGCCACGATCGAGCGCACGGTGGCCATCAACCCGGGCGAGGTCGACACCTGGGAGTCCTACGTCGAAGCCGGCGCCCAGCACCTCATAGTGATGACCAGCGACCCCTTCGCCATGGACGCCGTCGCCAAGCTCAAAGAATCCACCCGCGACGGATCTTGACCCGATCGGCTCGCCCTTCACAAGCGCACAATGTCGGTGGTGGTTACACTGCGGCGCATTCGTCCCAAGGACGGTGCCAGCGTCCCTCCCGGTGTGTGACGTCTGCACCGAAGCCCGGGTCCGGCCGGGCCGGGAACTCGGATGGCGGGCACCGTCCTACGACACAGGAGACATAGCGTGCCCGCCGAGACCCATGTCGAGCGCGGACCACTTGATCGCCAGCAGGTGTTCGAGCTGATCCGTGATCGTTTGGCCGACATTCTCGAAGTCGAACCCACGGCCATCAACGAGGGTGACTCCTTCAGCGACGACCTCGAGGCCGATTCGCTCGCGCTCATCGAGCTGGCCGAGGCGCTCGAGGAGGAGCTGGGCGAGCGGAGCGTCGGCTTCCGTATCGAAGACGAAGACCTAGAAGACATCAAGACCGTGCGTGATGCGGTCGACTACGTGCTCGCCCGCGTCTGAAGGACCTGTCATCCAGCTTCCCGTCCACGCACTCGACCAGTTCGCAGTGCGCTTAGGTGTTGATCTTCCCTCGACCGAGCCGTTGGCGACCGCGCTCGTGCACCGTTCGTGGTGTGCCGAGAACGCCGGTCACGACTCCAACGAGCGGCTGGAGTTCCTGGGCGACGCCGTCCTCGGTGTGATCATCACCGATCATGCGTACCGCTCGTACCCCGAGCTCAGCGAAGGCGAGCTGACCGACGTCCGCAAGGCCGTGGTCAACGCGGTCACCTTGGCCGAGGTGGCCGACGAGCTGGCGCTGGGCGACCACCTGCTGCTGGGCAAGGGTGAGGAGCAGTCCGGCGGGCGCGAGAAGCCCTCCATCCTGGCCGATGCGCTCGAGGCCGTGATCGGCGTGGTCTACCTGGCCGCGGGCATGGAGGAAGCGCACGCGCTGGTCATGCGGCTGCTGGGTAGCCGGGTCGCCGAGGCCCACGCAGGTGGACCCGGCGGCCAGGACTACAAGAGCCGCCTGCAGGAGCTGGCGGCCCGAAACTTCGACGAACCACCCCGTTACCAGACCGACGCCGAGGGACCTGACCATGCCAGGAGGTTCCACACCACGGTGACGGTGGGCGGGGAGCTACGAGGCAAGGGCGACGGCCGATCCAAGAAGCAGGCCGAACAGGTCGCGGCGCGGGACGCCTACGCCACGCTCGTGGCTGAGTTAGAGGAGCAAGATGCCTGAGTTGCCCGAGATCGAGACCGTCCGCCGCGGTCTCGAACGTGAGACCGTGGGCAGGCGGGTCAAGACAGCGGACGTTCGCGTGGCCAAGCTGGTGCGCAAGAACGGCAACAAGAAGGCGTTCCAGGGACGGCTCGAAGGAACCAAGATCAAGGGTGTCGACCGTCGCGGATCGTTGCTGGTCGCCGGGTTGGATAGCGGTGACCTGCTGGTTTTCGATCTCGGCGGAACCGGGCGGCTGTTGCGGGCCGCGCCGAAGGATCCGGTGGACAGCGGCACTCAGCTGGTCGTGTCGTTCACCCAGGGGGGTCAGCTGCGGGTGGTCGACGCCAACGGCGGCAGCGAGGCCTTCGTGGTCGAGCCGACGATGCTGGTCGACGAGGTCCCCAGCCTGGGCGAGCTGGGCCTGGACCCGGTGGCCGAGCCCATCTCCTGGACGACGTTCGCACGCACCCTGGTGGCGCGGCGCACAGACAAGCTCAAGCCGCTGCTGCTCGACCCCACCTTCATCGTGGGCTTGGGCGAGCTCTACGCCGACGAGATCCTCTACGACGCCGGGCTACGACCCGACCGTGAGGTCTCGACCTTGTCCACGATGGAGATCCGGCGGATGTACCGGTCGCTGGTGGAGATCCTGCACGAGGCGACCAAGCACCATGGCACCTCTTTGGAGGCCCACCCCTTCGTCGACCTGCACGGCAAGGAAGGCACCTTCCAGGAGGAGCTGCAGGTCTGGGGTCGTGACGGCCAGCCCTGTCGGCGCTGCCGCGGGACGGTGACCAAGGTGCGGGCGGGGAAGGCGACAAGCTATGTCTGCCTGTCCTGCCAGGTGTGAATAACTCGCCACGGCGAACCACGCCGAGTACCAGCACCAACGGTCCCCGCGCGGGACACTCCTGACCCTTAATCTGGATCTCCCATGTTCCTCAAGGCACTCACGCTCAAGGGGTTCAAGTCGTTCGCCGACACGACCACCCTTGATTTCGAACCCGGTGTGACCGTCGTGGTCGGGCCGAATGGTTCGGGCAAGTCCAATGTCGTCGACGCCATTGGATGGGTGCTCGGGGCCCAGGCTCCGTCCGCGGTCCGCAGCCAGAAGATGGACGACGTCATCTTCGCCGGCACCTCCAAGCGCGCCGCGCTCGGCCGGGCCGAGGTGACCCTCACCCTCGACAACCAGTCGGGGCAATTGCCCATCGACTTCAGCGAGGTCACCGTCACCCGGACGCTGTGGCGCTCCGGCGACAGCGAGTACGCCATCAACAACGTGCCTTGCCGCCTGCTCGACGTGCAGGAGCTGTTCAGTGACACCGGGGTGGGCCGGCAGCAGCACGTGATCGTGGGTCAGGGCCAGATCGACGCGGTGCTCAACGCCCGACCGGAAGAGCGGCGGCTGGTGATCGAGGAGGCGGCCGGCGTCCTCAAGCACCGCAAGCGCAAGGAACGGTCCGAGCGCCGCCTGACCGCCACCGAGGGGAACTTGCTGCGGCTCCAGGACCTGCAGCGTGAGGTCCGCCGGCAGCTCCGGCCGCTGGAGCGCCAGGCCGAGGCCGCCCGTCGCCACGGTTCGATGGTCACCGAGCTGCGAGCCCTGCAGGTGTTCGTGGCCGGTCGGGAGCTGGCCACCCTGCGCCGGCGGCTGGCCGACTCCAGCGCGGCCCGGGCCGAGGCCGCATCCGAGGAACGAGCCAACCGCCTGCGCCTGAGTGAGCTCGACGCCGCGGTGTTGGCCGCCGAGGCCGAGCTCATGGCCGTGGGCGGCGACGACCTGGGTGACGCCCTGGCCCGGATCGAGGCCCTCCGGGAGAAGGCCCGAGGACTGAGCGCGGTCCTGGCCGAACGCCAGCGCGGCTTGGACCGCGAGCGCGAGGCCTTCGTCGATCAGGCCGTGGTGGCGTCCCTGGAAGCCGACTCGGCCCGGTTGGAGGGCGAGCTGGACCAGATCGAGCAGGACACGACCGCCCTGGCCCCTGAACTCGAGTCACTGGTCCAGGACGAGGCTGCGGTCGAGGCCGACCGCCAGGCGTTCGAGTCCGCGTGGGGCGAGGGAGTTCCCACTCCGTCGGGCAAGGCGGCCGAGACCCGAGGCGAGCTGATGGCCATGCGAGCCACCACCGATGGGGCTCGGGCTGAGCTGGAGCGAGCCCAGCAACGGCTGGACCGGCTGGGCCAACGGGTCGAGAAGCTGGACGAAGAGCTGACCCGGCTCGAGGACGAGATCACGCTGGGCGAGCGGGCCGAAGGTGACCTGGTGGTGGCGGCCGATGCCGCGGCCAAGGCCAGGGTGGCTGCCGACGAAGAGGCGGTTGCGGCGGAGGACACCCACCGCCGGGCCGAGGCCGAGCTGCACCAGTGGAGCGCCCGGGTCGACGCCCTGACGGTCGCCCTGGACGACGCCCGCACCCGGGCCGGCGTGGAGCGGTTGAGCGCAGTGGACGGGGTCTTCGGCACGCTGCTCGATCTGGTCGAGGTGGACCAGGGCTGGGAGGCCGCCGTCGAGGCCGCGTGCGGCGAAGCCCTGACCGCGGTCGTCGTCAGCTCGGTGCATGCCGGACGCGCCGCGCTCGAGGTCTTGGCGCAGGGCGATCTGCCCGGCGCGGTCCTGGCCATCGAGGCCGGCCGCCCCGGCCGGGTGGCGCCTCCAGTGGGAGAACCGGTCCGGCGGCATGTGCACCCCCGACGGCCTGACGTGGCCGCGCTGCTCGACGCCCTGGTGGGTTCGGCGGTCGTGGTCGACGGCGACTGGGGCGAGGCCATCGACACCGCCCTGGCCTACCCGGACGCCACGGTCGTGACCAGAGACGGAGGCCGTCTCGCTCCGGCCGGCTGGCGGGCTGTGACCGCGACCACCGGAGCGACCGGTGCGGCGCTGGACGAGGCCCGCACCCGGGCCGCGGCCGCCGCCGAGGCCGAGGCCACCGCCCACGCCGCGTGGACCCAGGCCACCAGCGATCGTGACCAGGCCCGCAAGCAGGACGAGTCCCTGCGGCGCCAGCTCGAGGACCACCGTCGTGGGGTGGTCGCGGCCACCGAGCGGCGGGTCCGGGCCGCCCAGGACCGCGACGAAGCCCACAGCGAGGCCTCCATGGTGGCCGCCCAGCTCGAGGAGGCCGCCGAGCGGATCGCCCGCGAGCAGACCCACATCGCCGAGCTGGACGCCCTGCTGCCGGCCCTGGAGGCCGAGGAGGCCGATCTCGACCAACGGGTCCGGGCCATGACCGCGGCCCGCCGGGAGCTCGACGAGCGGGCCGCAGCGGTGGCGGCTCGACGCCAGGAGGTCGACGTCAAACGGGCCGCATCGACCGATCGCGGCGCCTACCTGACCCAGCGCCTGGCCGAGGTGCGAGAGCGGCTGGCCCGTTCCACCCAGGCCTGGCAAGCGGCCCAGGATCGTCGGGCCGGGCTCGACCGCACCCATCAGGCCCTGGCCCGGCTGAGCGGCTTCGTGGCCGAACGGGCCCAGTTCGTCCAGGGGCAGCTGGCC
>DASXTK010000245.1:0-2750 GCA_036505485.1 Acidimicrobiales bacterium | reverse complement strand
GCTCCCCATCGCCGTCCAGGACCGCAGCTTCAACCGTGACGGCTCGCTGTTCTACCCGCCCAGCCGGCGGTTCTTCGACGGCTTCGGCGGCCCCTACATCCCTCGCAGCGACATCTCGCCGATCTTCAACCCGGAGTTCTTCGGCAACACCATGGTGGTCAACGGCCGCACCTGGCCGGTCCTGGCGGTCGAGCCGCGCCGCTACCGCCTGCGGTTCCTCAACGGCTGCAACTCCCGCTTCCTGCTGCTCAAGCTGGTCACCGATCCGCTGACCCCACGGCCCGCCAGGGCCGCGCTGCCGTTCTGGCAGGTCGGCACCGAGGGTGGGTTCCTGCCCGCGCCGGTGCAGCTGGACCGGCTGCTGCTGGGCCTGGCCGAGCGGGCCGATGTGATCGTGGACCTCACCGGGATGCCGGTGGGGACCGAGCTGTACCTGATCAACGAGGGCCCCGACGAGCCGTTCGGGGGCGGGGAGCCGGGGGAGGCGTTCGAGGCGGCGGATCCGGCCACCACCGGCCAGGTGATGAAGCTCACCGTGGTGCCGCTGGCCTCCCGCGACACCAGCGTGCCCCCCGACCAGCTCACCCTGCCCACCTTCACACCGCTGGGGCCGGCGACCACCACCCGGCGGGTGTCGCTGAACGAGGAGGACTCCGCGGTCCTGGAAGGCGTGGGGCCGCGGGCGGCGCTGCTCGGCACCCTGGACGCCAGCGGACGGCCCGTCCATCTGGGCTGGGACGACCCGATCACCGAGCACCCGGCGCTGGGGGCCACCGAGATCTGGGAGCTGCACAACTTCACCGAGGACGCCCACCCCATCCACATCCACGAGGTCCAGTTCCAGGTCGTGGACCGCCAGCCGTTCGAGCCGTCCGAGGGAATTCCTCGACCGCCGGAGCGGTGGGAGACCGGTTACAAGGACACCGTCATCGCCTACCCGGAGGAGATCACCAGGATCAAGGCGACCTTCGACCTGGCCGGCCTGTACGTGTGGCACTGCCACATCGTCGAGCACGAGGACAACGAGATGATGCGCCCCTACCGGGTCGGGCCATAACCTAGATCGTTGACCGGGAAATCGGTGCAGGTCAGGCGATACGGCGATGCGCCGCGGTAGATCCGTGACAGATGGACGAAGAGTGCCCAAGATCGGCGTTTCCACACACGTCAGACCCTGGAGCCTTCGTGATCGCCGACCTGGACACCCTTCTGATCGCACTCTACGTGGAACTGGTTGACCGGATCATCCCCGCCCGTGGGACACGCCGCCGCGGCCCGGGCCGTCCGCCGGTTGTGACCGACGCCGAGCTGGTCTGTCTGGCGGTCGCCCAGGTGCTGTTGCGCTACAACGACGAACACCACTGGCTGCGGGCCGCCCCGTCGCGTGTCGGGCACCTGTTCCCCCGTCTCCTCGGCCAAAGCGAGTACAACGAGCGGCTCAAGGACGCGGCGCCGCTGATGGAGGCCGCGCTGCGGTGGCTGGCCGCGCACACACCCGGCTCGGCGGAGCTGCTGCGGCTGCTGGACGGCACCCCGGTCGGCTGCGGCCAGTCGAAGCTCACCACTCAACGCTCGAACCTGTTCGGCTACGCCGGCTACGGCTACGAGACCTCGCACAGCCGCTACTACTGGGGCGTCAACTCATGCTCATCTGTACCGCCGACGGCACCGTCACCGGGTTCGGCCTGGCCAACCCCAAGCTGCTGGGCGAGCGGGAGGAGACCCGGCAGCTGCTGACCCACCAGGCCGCCAACCGTCCCGCCCCGGGCACCGCCGTGGTCACCGACAAAGGGCTGTCCGGCGAGGACACCGAGCAGTTCTTCGCCGACCTGGGACTGACGCTGATCCGCCCGGCCCGCAAGGACGAGAAGACACCCCGACCCTTCCCCAACTGGCTCGGCCTGGAAGACCACGGCGGACGCGTCCCAGCCGGACTGTGGACGCGTATCGTGCAACGCCTCCTCGCCCTCAACGCCGCCATCTGGCACAACTGGACCATCGGCGCAACAGTCAAACGCTCCTTGATCGCTTAGGGGTCCCTGCTTGGCTATTTTGCCGACCGTGCTGCTTGCTCTGTAGCCCGGTGAGGGCGTGGTTCCGCTGATCGCAGGCGCTCGGCTGATCATCGGTTCCTTCCGACCAGAAAGTAGGTGACCATCTCGCCCATGCCCCTGACCTGGATCGGTCCCCGCCGCTGGAACCGGTAGCCGTCCCGCAGCCGCTGGTAGGTGCGCTCGGTCACCTGGATGCAGCCGGCGATCCCGTGGGACTCCATCCGGCTGGCGGTGTTGACGGTGTCGCCCCACAGGTCGTAGCTGAACTTGGCCGTGCCGATCACCCCGGCCTCCACCGGACCGGTGTCGATGCCAATGCGCACCGCCAGCGGCTGGCCGCTGGGATCGGTGCGGCGGGTCACCTCGGCCTGCATGGCCAGCGCCATCTCGGCGATCGCCTCGGCGTGGTCGGGGCGCGGCTCGGGCAGCCCCCCGGCGACCATGTAGGCGTCGCCGATCGTCTTGATCTTCTCCAGCCCATGGCGCTGGGCGAGCCGGTCGAAGGCCGAGAACAGCTCGTTGAGGGCCGCCACCACCTGGGCGGGGCCGATCCGGTGGCTGCGCCGGGTGAAGTCCACCAGGTCGGCGAACAGCACGGTGACCTCGGGGAAGGCGTCGGCGATCACCTCCTCGCCGGCTTTGAGCCGCTCAGCGATCGGGGCGGGCAGCACGTTGAGCAGCAGCCGCTCGGACCGC
>DASXTK010000244.1:0-7055 GCA_036505485.1 Acidimicrobiales bacterium | reverse complement strand
GCGCGGCCCTTGACGGCCCACCTTGTAAGGGACCGCCAGTCATCATGGGATAGGCCAGCCCCTCCGGGGCTGGCCTAGACGCCTTGTTGCCCCCGCCGAGAGACGATCGGATGCAAGGACCCGACCCACGGAAGCGACAGGAGAGCCTCAATTTCGCCGCCAACCACCGTCTCGCTTCAGATTCGCACAAGGAGGATGACTCGGCGATGTAACGCATGTCGCACCAGCCTGAAACGAGCGATCTTTACTGTGCGGATCGAGCGTGGGGGGTTACATGTTCGGTTCCAACGCACAGCCCGTTGTGACCCTTCTGTGTTGGCCCGATGACGAGTCCGCTCGTCGCCAGCTCGCTGCCGCCCGCCTGCCCCGGCTCCTCCTGATCGGTCGGGGCCGCGAGCCACCAGTCGTCGACGACGAGCTGGAGGACTGGGTCCGCTTCCCGCTGGACGCCGACGAGCTGGAGCTGCGCACCGCGGTGCTCCTTGATCGGGCCCGTGAGGTGCCCGCCCGACCGTGGGGACTGCGGCTCGACGCTGATGGCGTGCTCCATCGTGAGGATCGGTGGGTGGCAGTGCCGCCGATCGAGGAGCGGGTGCTCGCTCGACTGCTCGACCACCCCGGTCATGTCGTTCATCGTGATGAGCTCGTCTACGCCGCGTGGCCTGAGACCCTGCCGGCCGACGGCCGGGCGGTCGACGGTGTCCTCAAGCGGCTACGGCGTCGGGTGGCGCCGCTCGGCGTTCGCATCGACACCGTCGGCCGGGTCGGCTACCTGCTCGACTACGCCAGGGACGACTCCGGCTGGGCCGCGACGTAGCGAGGCCGTCCGAAGCGCCGGTGACGGGTGGTCACCCCGCCGGCGACGAAGCCGACGATGGCACCCTCGTTCGCAGGCTCGAGCTTCCCGCCTGCGGACCTGTCGACCAGGAAGGTGTCGTAGGCCCGGCCATCGCGGCCGGCGACCGTGGCCGCGACCACATCGACGCCGGCGGCGGCGAACGCCGTGGCCAGCTGGTGCAGGAGATGGGGTTTGTCGGGCGCCTCGATCTCGCAGGCGGTGTGCCAGGGCGAGGCGTGTCGATCGAAACGCACCTGGGCCTCGGGCAGTGGCGGACTCGCGAGGTCGTCGCCGAGCGCGGTCTCGATGGCGGACTGCAACGCTGCGGTGGCAGGCACATCGGTCGACTGGACGCAGAACGATTCGAGCGCCCCGCCGTCGGGCCAGGTAGCGACGACGGCATGGTTGATCTGCAGGTCGAGATCCGCGAGCGCGCCGGTGATGGCGGCGAGCAGGCCGTGACGGTCGCGTCCGGCGACATCGATCCAACAGCAGTCGACGTCGTCGGTCACGACCGTGCGTACCGAGCCGGGGGCGGGCAACGTGTGCAGCAGTCCGGCGTGGCGCACGATGGCCGCAGGCTCCTGGCCCAGCAGGTAGGCCGGTGGTGCAGTGGCGATCCGCTCCTCCAGCGCCGGGTCGGGTCCGGTCAGCTCGAGCGCGGCCGCGCGGTGGCGCGCCACCAGGTCACGACCCTCACCATCGGCCAGAGCGGCATCGGCCAGGACGGCCTGCACCAGCTCGTGCAACTCCCGCAGCCGGGCCAGCTCCCAGCGTTCGGCGTCGCCGTTGCGCAGCGCGCTGATCACGTACAAGGTCCGGGCGTGCTCCGGGGTGGCCAGGTGGGTCGCCAACGGGACGACCGCGGCCTCGTCCAGGCCTGCGGTGCGGTGGGCTGCGGCCCAGAGCAGCTCACGATCACCGACCAGCCTCACCACCGCCGATCGGGTGTCGGCGTCGAGACCGAGGTCGGCCATCAGGCGGGCGGCGGCCCCGATGGGATCGCGGTGGGACTCGAGCCCGTCGGCCAGGAACAGCGACAGCAGCAGCTGCTCGGGGTGCTGGATGTGGTCGGCCTCGATGGCCACCGGGTCTCCGGCGTCGAGCATCCGGAACCGTTCGAGGGCGGCGAAGCGGTGGCCATCGAGGGGATCGAACGCGAACCCATGGCCTTCACGGGCTCGGAGCCCCTCGGCGATCGGCGGGAGGGCCCGATCGAGCACGCCGACTGATTCGAGGAAGCGCCAGGATCGGGCGTTGCCCCGCTCGATGACGTCGAACAGCCGCTGGACGTTCGCCTCGGTCCAGTCGACCGGTACCTCACCGACGGTCGAGAGCCAGTCGAGGAGCTCGGGGGCCGGGCGGTTCCGGCCGACCCGGACGGCGGCTTCCAGTGCGACGGCCAGCGCCGCCGTACGGGGCGGACGGGCCGCCAAGGTGACCTGGCCGTCGTCGATCCGGAGCCAACCGCCGGGTGGCTCGGCGACCACCTCGACGGTGGCCTCGGCCGAGGCGGCGATGGCCCGCAGCCGGCCGTAGCGCAGTCCCAGCAGCTGAGGCGTGGCCAGCGTGGTGACGAGCACGACCAGCAGGAGCGCGGCGTACAGGTCGTCGCCGATGACGCCCGTCTGCAGCCCCAGCGTGGCGAAGATCAAGCCGACCTCGCCCCGCGGCAGCATGCCCAGGCCGATCAGCAGCTTGTCGCCGGGCGAGCCGATCGCGCCGAGAGGGGAGATCAGCTTGCCGACCACCGCGGCGACCAGCAGCAGCGCCGCGTCGCGCAGCACCTCGACCCGGCCGAAAGCCCCGATCTCGGCGTCGATGCCGATCTGCAGGAAGAACACCGGGATGAAGAGGTGGCCCACGGGCGCCAGCTCGCGCCGGATGACCGGAGCCTGGTCGCTGCGGTTCAAGGCGATGCCGGCCAGGAACGCCCCGATGATGGGGGCCAGCCGCGCCGCGTCGGCCAGCCGGGCGAAGGCCAGCGTGAACGCCAGGGCCAACGCCACCATCGTCCCCACCGACCGCGACACCCGCTCGATCATGCCGAACAGTGGGCCGGTGATCCGCAGCCCGACCGCACCCCCGACCACCAGGAACCCCACGGCGATGGCGACGATGCCGGCCACCGACAGGGCCGAGACCGATCCCTCGGTGACCAGCCGCACGACCACCGTGAGCACGACCAGGCCCATCACGTCGTCGGCCACGGCCGCCCCGAGCACGGTCCGGGCCTCGATGGTGGCCAGCGCTCGGAGGTCGCCGAAGACCCGGGCGGTGATGCCGACGCTGGTCGCCGTCAGCGCGGCGCCGATGAACAGAGCGGTGTTGCCGCCGGTGCCGATCAGGTGCATGGCCCCGATGCCGAGCACCATCGGGGCGATGACCCCGATGGTGGCGACGAGGAGCGAGGACCGTCCCACCCGGCCGAGCTCGCCCAGGTCCATCTCCATGCCGACCTCGAGCAGCAGGAGGATCACCCCGATCTCGCCCAGGGTGCGAAGCACCTCGTCGGAACCGCCGACCAGCCCCAGCAACGAGGGACCGACCAGGATGCCGGCCACGATCTCGCCGACCACGGCCGGGACACCCAGCCGCTCGGCCAGCTCTGCCGCGACCTTGGCCGCCACCAGCACAACGAGGATGTCGGTCAGAACCGTTGCAATGTCCATGGCTTCGCTTCAGCAGAACGGGGTGGACAGCGCGGGCTGTCCACCCCGTCGACTGTCATGAACCGACCGGTACTGCTTCCTCCGGCGATTCGGTGTGGCCGTTGGCACTGACGCTGTCCTGCAGGGGGAACTCGGGATAGGCGAGCACACCCATCTCGGGCAGGTCCATGCCGGCCAGCTCCATCTCGGCCGTCGGGCGGATGCCGCCCTTCATGATGGCGTTCTGGAGCCTGAAGAAGGCGTAGGCTAAGCCGGTCATGACGACGATGAGCACCGCCGCCCCGATGGCCTGGGCTGCCAGCTGCTTCAGGCCGAGCGAGGTGTCATAGAAGACACCGGTGACGCCCGACGCCGTGGCGCCCGGACCCTCGGCTGTGAGGTTCCAGCCAGCTCCGTAGTTGCCGTTGGCGAACAGGCCGACGGAGAGTACGCCCCAGATGCCGCAAACGCCGTGGACGGCGATGGCGCCAACCGGGTCGTCGACCTTCAGCCGGTTCTCGATGAAGCCCGCGGCCAGGATGACCAGCACCCCGGCGATGGTTCCGATGATCGCCGCCACGTACGGGTCGACGAAGGCACACGGTGCGGTGATCGCCACCAGACCGGCCAGCATGCCGTTGACCATCATGCCGGGGTCGGGCTTGCCGGTCCGGAACATCATCCAGGACATCGCCGCCGTGGCCCCGAACGCCGCGGCGATCGCAGTGTTGGCCGCAACCATGGCGAACTGGACATCGGTGGCCGCCAGCGTTGACGCCGCGTTGAAGCCGAACCAGCCGAACAACAGGATGAAGCAGCCGAGCATGGCCATCGGCACGTGGTGTCCCGGGATGGTGTTGCTCGACCCGTCCTTGTTGTACTTGCCGATGCGGGGACCCAACACCAGCGAGCCGGCCAACGCCGCGGCACCGCCCATGGCGTGCACCACGCCTGAGCCGGCGAAGTCGACGTACCCGAAGCCGAGGTGGAGGCTGTTACCGAGCTGGCTCAGCCAGCCGCCGCCCCAGGTCCAGGCGCCGAACAGCGGGTAGAAGATCGCCCCGCAGAAGATGCCCCAGCCGACGAACGCCTTCCACTTCCAACGCTCGGCCATGGCGCCCGTCGGGATCGTGGCGGTCGTGTCCATGAAGGCGACCATGTAGAGGAAGAACCCCGCCACCGAGGCGCCACCGGCCTTGCCGATGTCACCGAGAGCGAAGCCGCCCTTCCACAGGAACACCCAGTGGCCGCTGCCGACGAGCGCGTCACCGACCGGTGCGTTGTAGCCGAAGTCGTAACCCGGCAGCACGTAGCTGTAGCCGCCGAACATGAACGCATACCCGACCAGGAAGAACGCGACGAAGCCGAGGCCGAAGATGGCGAAGTTCGTCGAGACGACGTGGGCTGCGTGCTTGGCTCGGCAGAAACCGGTCTCGACGAGCGCGAAGCCGGCCTGCATGAAGATCACCAGGACGGCACCGATCACGATCCACAACAAGCTGGTCTGCTGTCCGAGGGCGGTGATTCCCTGCTGCACGCTCTCGGGAGTAGGCGCATCCTGGGCAGAAGCGATGCCCGGGAACGCGAGGACTAGGGCACCGGCGAGACCCAGCGCGGCGAGGGCTTTGCGACGCATCACGAGCCCCCTTCCCGCCGGAGTCCCAGCAAGCTCATGAGGAGCATGCGTGACTTCCTTTCGTGAGATGTCCGAGTCAGCCCTGCGGCCCGACTCGCCACCGAACGTAAGGTCGATTGGTCACGCGTCTATGTCTCTCGTGTGAACCAACTACTTCAGTTTCCCGACGTAAATAGGTAAGGAAGCTTTCACGGATCTTTTCGGCGAGACCGTCGCCGGGACACCGCCGTTGGGATAGCTGGTGGCCATGCCGGTTGGGCGGATGTCGGTTCGATCGAGCTGGAGCCGGGTCCGGCGGAGGACCTGGACGAGCACGACCTTGATCTCCAGCAGGGCCAGGGCGAAGCCGAGGCAGCGCCGGTAGCCACCCCCGAACGGCACCCAGGTGTAGGGCTCGGGCTCGGTCTCCCAGCGCTCGGGGCGGAACACGTCGGGCTCGGGCCACAGCTCCGGCATCCGGTGGGTCACGTACGCCGAGTAGATCACCATCCGCCGGGCCGGGATCCGCAGGCCGTGCAGCTCCACCTCCTCGACCGCCCGCCGAGCCGACAGCACAGCCGGAGAGTGAACCCGCAGCACCTCGTGCACCACCCGGTCCAGGTAGTGCAGCTGAGGGATGTCCTCCGAGCGCAGCGGACGATCGCCCACTACCTCGGCCACCTCGGCCACCGCCCGGTCCCACACCGCGGGATGCCGTATGACGTCGTAGACCGCCCAGGCCGCACCGGCGCTGGTGGTGTCGTAGCCCGCCGCGATCAGGCTCATGACCTGGTCCCGAACCTCCTGGTCGGTGAGACCGGAACCGTCCTCGTCCTGGCTGGCCAGCAGCATGTCCAGCACGTCGATGCCCGGGTCCTGCGTCCCCGTCTCGGCTCGCCGTCGGGCGATCTCGCCGTAGACGATCTCGTCGGCCTGGGCCATGTCGCCCAGCACCCGGCGGTACTCGAATCCGGGCAGGTTGATGTCGAACCGGGGCGGCTGGCGTTGGATGTAGGCCAGCGGTCGGCGGAGCCGGGCTCCCAGCTCCTCGGCCCGCTCCGAGAGGCGATCGCCGAACAGGGCCCGGATGACGATCCGACGGATGGTGACCCGCAGGTCCTGGTAGACGTCGATGCGCTGGTCCGGCTTCCAGCCGTCGATGGTGCGGTCGATCTCCTCGACGATCAGGTCGAGCTGGCTGTCGATGCGGCGCTTGTGGAACGCCGGTTGCACCAGTCGCCGCCGGCGCCGGTGCTCCTCGCCGTCGCTGAGGGTGATGGCGGTGGGCCCGTTCACCACCTCCAGCACCTGGAAGGCGTCACGCCAGCGGAAGGCCTCGGGCCGCCCGGCCAGGATCAGCTCGTTGGCCTCTTGGCCGAAGAGGTACACCCACCGCAGCGGGCCGTACCCCAGATCCACGACCGGCCCGAACTCCTGGTACAGCGCCCAGAGCCCGTCGTAGAGATCCTTCGTCAGCCGCCGCCCCCAACGGACGTGGCCAAGGGGCGTCCGCGGCCCCGGCAGCTTCCCCATCGGGGCATTCTGGCCGAGACCCCGACGGGATCAGGCCGCGGGTGTCACGTCAGGGCGTGGACCTCGACGATGCCATCGCCCTTGCGGATCAGGTCCTGGACCTCCGGGGGCACCGACACGTCGGTGGCCAGGACCTGGATCGCGGCCTCGCCCCGCTCCGACCGGCCCAGGTGCATGTCGTCGATGTTGACCTTGGCCTCGGCCAGCACCCCGGCCACGAAGGCGATCATCCCGGGGCGGTCGTCGTTGCGGACCACCAGCATGTGCTTGGCCGGCGGCAGGTCGATGGTGTTGTCGTCGAGCATCACCACCCGGGGCTCGCCCCGCAGCCCGACCAGCGTCCCGGCGATGGCGTGGGTGCCACCCCGGATGGAGATCAGGTTGACGTAGTCGTGGGCGGTGGCGGTCGAGGTGTCAC
>DASXTK010000243.1:0-4261 GCA_036505485.1 Acidimicrobiales bacterium | reverse complement strand
CCCGGACGAGACCGAGCTCGACGAGGTCGAGGACCTCTACCTCTACCACCGCATCGGCGGCCTCGAGGCGGCCATGGCCGGCCGCAGCGCCGAGGACGAGCTGCTCGACCGGTTCAGCGAGGCGGAGGTCAAGGAGGCCGTCGAGGAGCTGCCGGAGAACTTCCGGATGGCCGTCCTACTTGCGGACGTCGAAGGCTTTTCGTACAAAGAGATCGCCGACATCCTCGACATACCGATCGGTACTGTCATGAGCCGGCTGCATCGGGGAAGAAAGGCGCTCCAGAAGCGGTTGTACGAATTCGCCGTGGAGCACAACCTGGCTCCGACCGAGCCAGATCCGGATGACGCACATGTCTGACTGCCAAAACTCCCTGCATGCGCTGTACGAGTTCCTCGACGGCGAGCTGACCGAGGATCGGCGGGCGGCCATCCAGCACCATCTCGACACCTGTCAGCCGTGCGCCGAGCCGTACGACTTCGAGGCCGAGCTGCGGCTGATCATCCGCCACAAGTGCCAGGAGAAGGTGCCGGAGTCCCTGGTGGCAAAGGTCCGCGAAGCGCTGGCCGCGGAAGCCAAGTCGACCTAGAAGGCGCCTTTGCCGTGGATCACCTTGACGGGGGTCCGGGCCAGGATGCGGACGTCGAGCCAGAACGTCCATGACTCGGCGTAGTCGCGGTCGTAGGCGATCCGGTCCATCGACTGGACGTCGGACCGTCCGTTGATCTGCCACCAGCCGGTTATCCCCGGGCGCACGCTGAGGTAGGCGTCCGAGCCCGGACCCCAGTCCTCCAGCTGATCCGGAGTGACCGGACGGGGACCGACCCAGGACATGGAGCCGGTGAGCACGTTGAGGATCTGCGGCAGCTCGTCGAGGCTCCAGCGGCGCATCCACCTACCGACCCGGGTCAGCCGGGGATCGGACTCGGCCGGCAGCTTGAAGTCGTTGTCGACGTAGGTGTTCCAGAGCTCCGGATCGGCCCGCAGCCGTTCCTCGGCGTCGATCTGCATCGTGCGGAACTTGACCATGCGGAACGTGGTCCCGCCGAGCCCGACCCGCTTCTGCAGGAAGAACACCGGACCCCGCGAGCTGATGCGGACCAACACGGCGATGACCAGCCCGATCAGCCCGGCGACCGGCAACGCCGCCACGGTCAGCAGGAGGTCGAGACCCCGCTTGGCCCGCGACCGGCCGGGGGCCGCAACGTGCTGCTCGGGACCCTCGGGAACGGCGGTCGTCGCCGTGGACTGGCGCATGCCGAAGCCGTTCATTCGTGGTCGGGTGATTCGCTCTGCCCCGGGACGCGACGACTCCGTGGGGGTCGATGTCGTCGTTGTCGTGGACGCCGTCAGCCCGGCCGCAGTCGTCGTCGCCTCATCCGACACGACGGCGCGGTCTTGACCCAGATGCCCCATATCGCTGTCGCCCCCAGTCATCCCCATCTACCAACAACTGCCTTTGGGTGCGTGTGCTGGTGGGTAGCTCAGGGTGGGTTCGAGCACCCTTTGCTACCGGGCTGTCAAGTTAGCAGTGAGGCCTCCCTTGGTGTGCACCAGACGCGCGAGGCCAGAAATCGTTGATTTTCTTGCACTTCGTGTGGCTACGCAGCGCGCCCGCGGGAATACGCACGATCGCCATCACGTTGGTCCCGACAATGGAGGAGCGCGCTCTGTCGGGGGAAAGGGTCATCAGCGCTTCGACCCAGTCTCGGACCTTCCCACCGGGACGAATCTGCGGTGAGGCTGGCTGTATCACCCGACTTTCCATCTACAACGAGAGCGAGTACTGCTCTCTGCACCACCGCGCGGTAACTCCGCGCACTCGGGGCCGAAAGATCGCGTAGGCAACGGCGCATCGCGAATCGTGCATGGAAGGCCGGATGCGCGCGTCCCGACACCAGGACAGGTTTCGCCAAGCTGGCACGAGATCGTCGCATCAAGAGTTCCTCGACCGGCCGTTGCTCCCCTACGATGCGCGGCATGCTCGCCGTGATCTGGCACTACTGGGTTGGCGTGGTCATCGCCGTCGGATCGATCGCCGCCGTCGGCGGTCTGGTGGCCTCCTACTTCAAGTCCGTCGAGTCCGCCCGCTACCCCAAGAAGCAGTAGGGCGGCTCCTCGCATGCCCCCGGGTCCGGTCGACTGGCGGGTCGCCGAGCGCGTTGCCGTTCGGGTGGCCGGCCGCGAGCCGCTGGCCGCCTCGTACCACTACGACCGGCTGGCCGCGGACTTCAGCGAGCTCACCACCGAGGCCGAGGAGCTCGTGGCGCAGGCCACCGGTCTGCAGTCGGCCGCAGGTCCGGCTCGGGCCCGAGTGGTCGAGCGTGAGGGCTGGATCCAAGCCAACCTGGCCAGCTTCGACCGTCTGCTGCGGCCGTTCACCGACAAGCTGGGCGAGCGCCTGGAGAACCAGACCGGCTGGCGCGCGGTGCCCGCCACCATGGCCCGCCGGGCCGCCGGCGTCGAGGTGGGCGTGGTGCTGGGGTGGATGGCCACCCGGGTGCTCGGCCAGTACGACCTGCTGATCATCGAGGACGAAAGCCCGGACGACCAGGACGTCGTCTACTACGTCGGGCCCAACGTGTTGGCGCTGGAGAAGCGTTACGCCTTCCCACCCCGCGAGTTCCGTCTGTGGTTGGCGCTCCACGAGGTGACCCACCGGGCCCAGTTCACCGGCGTCCCGTGGCTGCGGGAGCACTTCCTCTCGCTGGTGCAGCGGTCGCTCGATGCGGTCGATCCCGATCCCAAGCGGTTCCTCGACGCCCTCAGCCGGGTGGTGGAGGAGCTGCGGGCTGGTCGGAGTCCGCTGGACGAAGGTGGCGTGGCCGCGCTGCTGGCCGGCCCGGATCAGCGTGACCTGTTCGGCCGCATCGGCGGGATGATGAGCCTGCTCGAAGGTCACGGCGACGTGACCATGGACCGGGCTGGCGAGGGACGGGTCCCGTCGGCCCCCCGGTTCGCCCGGGCGCTGCGGGAGCGCCGCCAGCAGGCCGGCGGGATGGCCAAGGTGGCCCAGCGGCTGTTGGGCATCGAGGCCAAGCTCAACCAGTACCGCCAGGGCGAGGCGTTCATCGCCTACGTCGAGGAGCACGGCGGCCCGGAGGCCTTGGAAGCGGCCTGGCGCGGTCCGGAGTGGCTCCCGACCCTGGCCGAGATCCGCACCCCCCAGGAGTGGCTCGACCGCGTGCGCCTCTCCGAAGAGCTTGTCGGCTAGCGCCCAGGACCTGCTGATCCGGTGCACGTTCCCGCCGGCGGGGACGGCGGTGGACTGCGCGGTGTCCGGTGGTCCGGACTCGCTCGCGCTTCTGGTCCTGGCGGTGGAGGCGGGCTGCGTGGCCACGGCGTGGCACGTGGACCACGGTCTCCGTCCCGGCTCTGCCGCCGAAGCCGACGTGGTGCGGTCCGCGGCGGACCGCTTCGGCGCGGACTTCCGGTCGCTCGCCGCCGGGGTCGAGCCCGGGCCGAACCTGGAGGCCCGAGCCCGAGCCGCTCGCTACGAGGCGTTGCCGCCGGGCGTCCTCACCGGCCACACCGCTGACGACCAAGCGGAGACCGTCCTCCTGAACCTGGTGCGCGGCGCTGGTCTCGACGGCTTGGCCGGGATCGCCCCGGAACGCCGGCCGCTGCTGGCCCTGCGCCGGGCCGAGACCCGGGCCCTGTGCGCCTCGCTGGACCTGAAGCCGGTGGAGGACCCGACCAACGTGGACCCGGCCTTCCGCCGCAACCGCGTGCGCCAGGAGGTCATTCCGTTGCTCGACGAGGTGGCCCAACGTGATGTCGTCCCGATCCTGGCCCGCCAGGCCGGCCTGCTCCGCCAGGATGCGGCGCTGCTCGACGATCTGGCCGCCAAGATCGACCCGACCAGCGCCCGAGCGCTGACCGCCGCCCCATCCGCGCTGGCCCGCCGGGCGATCCGAGCTTGGCTCCGGGCCAGCGGCGTGGGAGGCACCGAGCGCTACGCCCCCGATGCCGCCGCCATCACCCGGGTCCTCGCCGTAGCCCATGGCGAAGCCGTCGCCTGCGAGCTCGCCGACGGTTGGCGCGTCGCCCGCACCAAGGGCTGTCTCCGCCTCGAACCTCCGGGGACCATCTGACCGGGACGATCGACGGCCGTCTATTCAATTGTCATTCCTGAAGGAGCGCCGTGAGTCAAGACGTCTCGGCGGAGCCGAGTCCGCTGGTTGTTGCGGCCTGGCGGTGGGGCGAGGGCTTGTGTGGGGGCGCGTGTTGTCGACGAGTTGGGGTCAAGGCTGGCTGGAGGCC
>DASXTK010000242.1:0-3334 GCA_036505485.1 Acidimicrobiales bacterium | reverse complement strand
GAGGCGTTTGCCGCGCTTATAGCGCGGCAAACGCCTCAATTTCGGGTGGGACTGCCGAGGGCGTCTAGGAAGGCGGCTACTGCGGCGGCGGAGTGGTGGCGCCAGGTGGCGACGACGTCGGACTTGGGGGGTACTGCGGCTCGCTCGTCGAGGAGATCTGCGAAGGCGACGCGCTGGGCCTGGATGAGCTCCGTGGGGTCGAGGCCAAGGCGTTCCGTGATGACGAGCTTGAGTAGGAGGGCGTTGCGGACGTCGCGGATGTGTCCGACGGGACTCACGAGCCAGGTCCGCAACGACGCCCGCCCCCGGGCCGTTGGGGCGTAGACGGTGCGGGGTGGGCCGGCGGTGCTGGGCTCGGTGTGCTTGGGCTCCACCAGGCCGAGGGCCTCGAGCCGTTCCAGCGCCCGATAGACGAGCTGCCGGCTGAGACGCCAGGTGTCCCCGATGGCGGTGCCGGGCTGCAGGGCGGCGGCGATGTCGTAGCCGTGGCGGGGCTTGTCGACCAGGACGCCGAGGGTGGCCCACTCGTTGAGCGAGAGGGTCGGACGGCGTTCCACGTCTTGAGGTTGCCACGACGGGCCGGCCGGCGGGGGACTGGTAGGGTCACTGCGACTAAAGGAGAGGCAGGGATGCGGCTGCTCGCCGTCGTGTGCATACCGGTGCTGTTGTTGGCTGCTTGTGGCGATGACGACGACGGACGCGGGGCGCCCGCCGCGGCGATGACCCTCGAGGGCAACATCACGGTGTTCGCTGCGGCGTCGCTGACGGATGCCTTCACCGAGCTCGGGACGGAGCTCGAGTCGGAGCACGACGGTGTGTCCGTCGAGTTCAACTTCGGTGCCTCCTCGGCGCTGCGCGAGCAGATCCTGGCCGGTGCCCCGGCCGATGTGTTCGCGTCGGCTAACACTTCCAACATGGACCAGGTCGTCCAGGCCGGAGCCGCGGCCGATCCCGAGAACTTCGTGACCAACCAGCTCCAGATCGTGGTACCGGCGGGGAACCCCGCAAACATCACCGGGCTGGCCGATTTCGCCAAGGGCGACCTGCTGATCGGGTTGTGCGCCGAGGAGGTTCCGTGCGGCCAGTTCGGACGCCAGGCGCTGACCAACGCCGGAGTCACCCCGTCGATCGACACGAATGAGCCGGACGTCCGCTCGCTGCTGACCAAGGTCGAGGCCGGCGAGCTCGACGCCGGGATCGTCTACGTCACCGATGTCCTCGCCGCGGGCAATGACGTCGAAGGGATCGGCATCCCGGCCGACCAGAACGTGACCGCGACCTACCCGGTGGCAGCGCTCAGCGATACCGGCAACTCCGAGGTCGCGGACGCGTTCGTGGCGTTCGTGCTCTCCGGCAAGGGGCAAGACATCCTCGCTTCGTACGGGTTCGGCTCTCCGTGAGGAGGGCGAAACAGGGTCGGACCCCTTGGTTGATCTTCCCCCTCGCGGCCGCCGCCGTCGCCTTCGTCGCCGTACCGTTCGCGGCGTTGCTGCAGCGGGCACCGTGGAGCGATCTCGGTGACCTGATCCGCCGTCCGGTGGTCACCGATGCGCTGCGCCTGAGCCTGACCACCGCCGCCGCGGCCACCGGCATCGCCCTCCTCCTGGGGATCCCGCTCGCCTGGGTGCTGGCCCGGACCCGGTTCCCGGGCCGGTCGGTCGTGCGGGCAATGATCACCCTGCCCATGGTCCTGCCACCCGTGGTCGGCGGCGCGGCGCTGCTGTTCGCCTTCGGGCGGCGGGGCCTGCTCGGCGGTCCCGTGTACGACTCGACCGGATTCCTGCTGCCGTTCTCGGCCTGGGGCGTGGTCGCGGCCAACACGTTCGTCGCTATGCCTTTCCTGGTCCTCACCGTCGAGTCCGGACTCCGGGCCGCCGACGCCCGCTACGAGGACGCGGCCGCCACGCTCGGGGCCAGCCGCTGGACCATCTTCCGGCGCATCACCGTTCCCCACGCTGCCCCGTCCATCATCGCCGGGGCGGTGCTGTGCTGGGCCCGGGCGCTGGGGGAGTTCGGCGCCACAGTCACCTTCGCCGGAAACCTCCAGGGCCGCACCCAGACCATGCCGCTGGCGGTGTTCCTCGCCCTGGAATCCGACCGCGACGCCGCCATCGCGCTGTCGCTCGTGCTCATCGCCGTGTCCCTCGCCGTGCTGATCCCGTTGCGGGATCGCTGGCTCACCATCTGACGTGCTCGACGCGGCCATCGAGGTAGACCTCGACGACTTCCACTTGGACCTGGCCCTGACCGTCGACGACGGCGAGGTCGTCGCCCTGCTCGGACCCAACGGCGCCGGCAAGACGACCGCGCTGCGCGCCATCGCCGGGCTCCAGCCCCTCGACCGCGGCCGGATCGTCCTCGACGGCCGGGTGCTGGACGACGCCACCAGCGACACGTTCGTCCCCACCGCGCAGCGTCCCATCGGCGTGGTGTTCCAGGACTACCTGCTGTTCCCCCGACTCACCGCCCTCGACAACGTTGCGTTCGGTCTCCGGGCCCGAGGCCTCCACAAGACCAAAGCCCGGGCCCGTGCCCACGAGTGGCTCGACCGCATCGGCCTCTCGGCCCAAGCCCAGGCCAAGCCCCGCACCCTTTCCGGCGGCCAGGCCCAACGGGTCGCGCTGGCCCGGGCCCTGGCCACCGACCCCCGGCTCCTCCTGCTCGACGAACCCCTGGCCGCGCTGGATGCCAGCACCCGCCTCCAGGTCCGGACCGAGCTCCGCCGCCACCTGGCCACCTTCCACGGGGCCCGGCTGCTCATCACCCACGACCCGGTGGACGCCCTCGTCCTGTCCGACCGCCTCGTCATCGTCGAGCACGGCCGCATCACCCAGACCGGTACCCCCGCGGCGGTGACCGCCCGGCCCGCCTCCCGCTATGTCGCCGAGCTGGTCGGCATCAACCTCCTCTACGGCACGGCCACCGACGAGCACACCGTCCGCCTCGACAGCGGCGCCGAGCTCACCGTCGCCGACCCCGTGCCCGGCGCCGACGTCGCCATCGCCATCCGGCCGCAGGCCATCGCCCTGCACCGCGACCAGCCCCACGGGAGCCCCCGCAACACCTGGGAGGCCACGATCACGGACCTCGAAGCCGACCGCGACCGGGTTCGGGTCACGCTCAGCGGACCGGTTCCCGCAACCGCCGAGATCACCCCGGCGGCGGTCGCGGAGCTCGACCTCGTCCCCGGTTCCCCCATCTGGGCCACGGTCAAGGCCGTCGACCTCACCACCTACGAACGCTGACCACCGGCGGTTCTGTGACCAGCCCGCCGCGCCTCGGCGCGGAATGCCGGTCACAGAACGACGGTCCACCGTGACGTTGGCCCTAAGCG
>DASXTK010000241.1:0-8253 GCA_036505485.1 Acidimicrobiales bacterium | reverse complement strand
CCACGCCGGATCAAGGTCCGGGTCATCCGGCAGCACCCGGTGACCGGTACGGTCGCGGGATGGCCAAGGCTCAGGCGATCGAGGTGCAGGTGGGGGACCGCACCGTGCGGATCTCCAACCCCGATCGGGTGTACTTCCCCGCGACCGGGGCGACGAAGCTGGGCCTGGTCGAGTACTACCACGCGGTGGGGCCGGGGATCGTCAACGCCCTGCGGGAGCGGCCGTGCATGCTGCACCGGTTCCCGACTGGGGTGAGCGGGGAGAAGGTCCATCAGAAGCGCGTGCCCGGCGGGGCCCCACCCTGGCTCGAGACCGTGCGGATCAAGTTCCCCCGGTACGGCCTGCACGCCGACGAGGTCTGCGTGACCGAGCTGGCCCAGGTGATCTGGGCGGTGCAGATGTCGACCGTCGAGTTCCATCCGTGGAACTCGCGGCGCGCCGACGTGGAGAAGCCCGATGAGTGGCGGATCGACCTCGATCCCATGCCGGAGTGCCCCCTCGGCACCGTGCGGCGGATAGCCGGTGTCGTGCACGAGGTGCTCGACGAGCTCGGCGCGGTGGGCTGGCCGAAGACCTCCGGCGGCCGCGGGATCCACGTCTACGTCCGCATCGAGCCGTCGTTCGGGTTCACCGACGTGCGCCGAGCCGCGCTGGCGTTCGCCCGTGAGATCGAGCGCCGCGCCCCGGGGGACGTGACGACGACCTGGTGGCGCAAGGACCGTGATCCCAAGGCGCTCTTCGTGGACTACAACCAGAACGCGCGAGATCACACCATGGCGGCGGCGTACTCGGTGCGTGGATTCCCGGACGCCACGGTGTCGACGCCCATCACCTGGGCCGAGGTCGACGACGTCGAGCCCCACGACTTCACCATGGCGACCGTTCCCCAGCGCTTCGCCGACCTGGGCGATCTTCACGCGGGCATCGACAAGGCGGCGTTCGCCGTCGATGAGCTGCTCGAATGGGCCGAGCGTGACGAGCAGGCCGGAGAAGTCGATGCCGGCGTACCGGACGAGGAGTGAGCCGCTAGCCGCTCGGTAAGAGCGCAAGGCGGTCGTGGGACTCGAACTCGGCCGTGAGGGAGGTGGCGTCCGCCGGACGGAACGGGACGTACGGCGCCCCGGGCTCCGGCTGCCACCACACCGGATCGGTGGTCAGCCAGGCGATGGAGCGCAACGCCTGCTTGGCCACCTTGTTGGTGGCGGTGTTGGGCAACGCGGGCGTCACCCGGACGAACCGCGGCCACCACTTCGGGCCCAGGTCCGGCTGCGACTCGAGGAACGATGCGAAGTCAGTGGGGGAGAACTCGGCGCCGTCCCGCAGTTCCACCGCGGCCATGACCCGATCGCCGGTGCGGGGGTCGGGGACCGCATACACCGCTACGGCTCGGACGCGCGGGTGGCGGCCGAGGATCCGCTCGACCGGTGCCGCGGCGAAGTTCTCGCCGTCGACCCGCAACCAGTCGATGGTGCGGCCAGCGAAGTAGAAGATGCCGTCGGCGTCCCGGTAGGCCAGGTCCCCGGACCAGAACCAGCCGTTGCGGGTCCGCTCGGCATCGGCGTCGGGGTTCTTGTAGTAGCCCTCGAAGGACGACGCGGCCCCCGAGTCCCGTCGCACCAGTTCGCCGATGGCTTCGCCGCCGTTGAGCAGCCGACCACTCGAATCGAGCAACGCCAGCGGACATTCCTCGCCGGTGGCCGCATCGACCACCGCGAGCTCGACATCAGCTTCGGCCCGTCCCAACGCCCCCGCCGCGGCAGAGGGAACCGGCAGCAGGTGGATCGCACCCTCGCTCGATCCGTACCCCTCGAACACCGGGATCCCGAATCGGGCCTCGAACGCGGCGATGTCCGGACGGGACGTCTCCGGGGCCAGGGCGACACGCACCCGATGGTCCCGGTCCTCGGCGGTCGGCGGCGTGGCCAGGATGTGGGACACCGCCCGCCCCACCGAGTTGAAGTAGGTGACCCCATGGCGCCGAACCTCGGGGAGGAAGCCCGAGGCCGAGAACCGGCGGCGCAGGACGATGGTGGCGCCGGCTCCCATCCCGGGGATCAGGTTCGCCACCAGCGCATTGCCGTGGAACAACGGCATGGCGCAGTACAAGACATCGCTCGAACGGAACCCCATGTCGGCGGTAGCGGCCATCCGTCCCTGGCTCGCCCGCACCGCCTTGGGTGCGCCCGAGGAACCCGAGGTGAAGATGAGGATGAACAAGGCGTCCGGGCCCGGAAGCTCCCGCACCGACGGGACGACGGCGCCGGCGTGCGAGGCCAGCAGCTCAGACCAGCGGTCGCTCTCCACCACCAGAACTCGATCGGCTGACAACCCCAGGTCGAGGCCGTCCAACAAGCCGACCTGCCGCTCCTCGGTCACCACCAGCTGACAGTCGGTGTGGCGGATGTCCTCGGCCAGCTCGCGACCCCGGCGAGTGGGGTTGATGCCCACGATGGTCGCCCCGGTGAGAGCGGCGGCACCGAGCAGGAACACGATGTCGGGGGTGTTCTCCAACAACACGCCGACGTGGAAGGGACGACCGTCCCGGCGCAACGACCGCAACACCTCGGCCCGCACCGCAGCCTCCGAGACCACGGCCCGCCAGGTCCACGACTGGACGGACTCGCCGCCGTCCCCGAGGAACACCAGCCCGAGGTTGTCGTCGTCGCGCCGCCGGAGCAGCACCTCGCCCACGCTGATCATGGATGGTCTCAGCCGGCCGTAGCGGTCGGCCCGGCCAGGAACGCCGCGGCCTGGTCGCTGTCCAGCTCGGCGCTGGGCCCTTCCCACACCACCTCGCCGGTGTCCAGGACGATGGCCCGGTCGGCGAAGGCCAGTGCCCGGTCGAGGTGTTGCTCGACGATGACCACGCTGGTCCCAGCGGCCCGGACCTTGTCCAGCACCCGGTAGACCTCCTGCGCCACCGTCGGCGCCAGCCCCAGGGACAGCTCGTCGGCGATCAGCACCGCCGGCTCGAGCACCACCACCCGGGCCAGGGCCAGCATGCGCTGCTCCCCACCCGACAGCGACCCGGCGAACTGCTGTCGCCGCTCCCGCAGCCGGGAGAACAGCTCATAGGCGCGATCCAGCGCCGCCGCCACACCGGAGCGGCCAAAGGCCTGGCGGAACGTGAGCGTCAGGTTCTCCTCCACGGTGAGCGAGGCGAACACCGAACGGCCCTCGTTGGCGTGGGCCACACCCCGCCGGGCCAGCTCATAGGCCGGCAGCCCGGTCACGTCCTGCCCGTCGAGCCGCACCGTCCCGCTGGTGGGGGCCAGCAGCCCGGAGCACACCCGGGCCACGGTGGTCTTGCCGGCACCGTTGGGACCGACCAGCGCCACCGCGCTGTTGGCCGGAACCGCCAGGTTGACGTCGAACAGCGCCCGGAACGGACCATAGGCCGCGCTTATCTGCTCCAACTCCAGCATGGCGTCGGCGGTCATGTCCCGGCCCCCAGATAGGCGGTGCGGACGTCGGGATGGGCCAGGACGTCCTCGGTCGGACCTTCGGCCACCAGTCGCCCGGCATCCAACACATACAGCCGGCTGGCCAGCCGCCGGACCAACGGAACGTCGTGCTCGATCAGCAGGATGGCGGTGCCGGCACGGGTCCGCACCTCCTCCAGCACGCGGGCCATGGCCTGGGCCTCGTCCCGGTCCAGCCCCGACGACGGCTCGTCCAGGAACAGCAGCACCGGATCGCACGCCAGCGCCCGGCCCAGCTCGACCAGCCGGGCCTGGCCCATGGTCAGGGACTCGACCGGCCGGTCGGCATCGGCGGTCAGGCCGAGCATCTCGGCGATGTCTGCGGCCTGCTTCCGGTCGTCCAGGCTCGGCCGACCGCGCCCCACCAGATCGCGCCACAGCCGCGCCTGCCCACAGTGAGCCTGCATGGCCACCAGCAGGTGGTCGGTGGCGGTCATGCCCGGGAACAGCTCGATGCGCTGGAAGGTTCGAGCCAACCCCATGCGGGCCCGGGCCGCCCCCGAGCGCCCATCGAGCGGTTGACCCTGGAAGGACACCCGTCCAGCGTCGGGCGCCAGACGGCCGGTCAGACAGTCGAACAGGGTGGACTTGCCGGCTCCGTTGGGTCCGATCAACCCGACGCACTCGCCCGGACGGACCTCCAGCGGAACCTCGTCCAGGGCCAGGATGCCGTCGAAGCGCTTGGTGATCCCGGCGGCGACCAGCAGCGCGTCCGTTCCGCTCATGGTGCACCCGCTCCCTCGATGCTGAGCGCTGGCTGTTGGGGATGGCGGGAGGAACGGCGCTGCAACAGCCGTTGGATCCGCCCGATCACCGCCGACGAGTTGGCCTCGATGATGCCCTCGGGATGCCGGGCGTAAGTCAATGCGCCCAGCCCGAACAAGGCGACCGACAGGCCGGAGGCCCAGTCGTCAGGGATCAGCGGCAACCGTTCGACCAGTTCAGGGATCAGGTAGAAGGCCAGCCCACCGAATACCGCGGCCTGCACCGACCGCGCCCCCATGGTCACGACCAGCACCACCCACACCAGGCCGTAGAGGAACTGGAAGCTCCGGTCGTAGTTGGCCTCGCCGGTCCAGCTGGCGATCAGCCCGCCGCCGAAGCCGGCGATCCCCGCGGCCAGAGCGAAGGCCACGACCCGCTGGCGCAAGGGGCTGATCCCCACCGCGACGGCCGCGGCTTCGCTTCCCCGCACGGCATCGAGGAACCGGCCGGTGGTGGCCTGCCGCAGCTGGACCACGATGGCTCCGACCAGCGCCACGCACAGCGCCGCGAACACGAAGAAGGCATGATCATCGGCCAAGTCGATGCTCCCGATCAGCGGGCGGGGGACTTCGATGGGCGTGCTCCCGCCGGACACCCAGTCCAGGGGGACGAGCACGCTCTGGAACATGAGGGCGAACGCCAGCGTGGCCAGGGTCAGGTAGATCCCGTCCAGCCGCAGCAGGGGCACGGCCAGCAGTCCGCCCACCGCGGCGGCCACCACGGTTCCGGCCAACATCGCCAGCACCACCGGTGCGCCCGTGGCATCCACGATCTGGGCCGTGCTGAACGCACCGATGGCGGCGAAGGTGGCCTGGCACAGCGACACCATCCCGCCCATCCCGGTCAGCACCGTGAAAGACAGCAGCACGACGGCCAGCACCAGACCGCTGGTCACCAGCGTCAGCCAGAAGTCGTCCAGGACGAACAGGCCAGCGCCCAGCCCCAGCGTGATGGCGGCCAGGGCCAGGGCTCGGGTGGTCAGGGTCAGGCTGCGGGTCCGGATCACGCTGACCAGAGGCGGCGGCGGCGGGTCCACACCGGCCAGGGGGTCGGTCTCCAGCCGATCGCCCAGCCGGGGCGGGCGGAGCAACAGCAGCAGGAACAGCACCACGAACGGCAGCGCCGGTCGCAACCCGGTGGACAGGACGCTGTCGGTCGGGAGCAGTCCTGCCAGAACCGCCTGCAGCACGCCGAGCCCGATTCCGCCTAGGACGGCCAGCGGGATGCTGACCAGCCGGCCGACCACGCAGGCGGCCAGCGCGGCCACCAGCAGGGTGAAGAAGTGGAGTGGAACCAGCTCGGCGAACAGCGGTGCCAGCAGCACTCCGGTGAGTCCGGCCAGGGCGCTGGACAGGGCCCACGCCAGCATCGACACCCGATCGGCGTTCACCCCCGCGAGCTGGGCCATCCTGGCGCTCTCGACCACGGCCCGCATGCGCAGCCCCAGAGCCGAGCGCCGCAACAGGATCGTGAGCCCCACCACCACGACCACCGTCGACAACACGGTCGCCATCTGGCCGGCATCGAGGACGTAGCGGGCGCCCTCCCGCGGCCACAGCCACTCGTCGGTGCGGGTCACGGGCCACAGCGGCGGCGGGTTCTTCTGCGCACTGTCGCCGATCCACAGCTTCACGATCTCGGGGATGGCGACCAGCAGACCCAGCGACGTCACGGTTCGGGCGATCGGCGGTGCCCCCCGCAGATGCCGGAACAGCCCCCGTTCCAGGCCCAGCCCGAGCAGCGGCGCCACCACACCGATGGCCAGCACGGCCGCGGGCAGCAGCGGCCACTCGTGGTCGTGCCGGACGACGTAGAACACCGCGGCCGAGGTGTAGGCCTGAGCCGCGAAGGCCAGGTTGAACACCCCCGAGGTGCGGTAGGTGAGCACCAGACCCACGGCCAACAGGGCGAACACGCAGCCGATCGGCAGCCCGCGGATCGCATAGTCGACGATGTCAGCCATGGCGGCGCAAAGGGGACCTCATGCCGACGGCGTTCCCTCGGGGACACCCTCGGCGTCGGCGTCCAGGCAGACGAATGGCTTGCCCGGCTCACCGAAGACCGGCACGAACTTGTCGCCGTCGACGCGGGAGAACGCGTTGCACTGAGGGTTCGGCACGTCGATGTGCTGCTTGGTCCAGTCGACGCCGTAGAGCAGACCGTCGCCGTTCCAGTCGGTCATCGAGTTGATGGCGTCGATGACCTTCTGGCGGGAGAAGTTCTCGCCGGCCTCCCGCAGCCCGTCGACGAACAGCGCGGCGTTCAACCAACCGTTCACGGTGTTCTCGTTGGCCGGGGTGTCGGTCTTCTCCATCCACTCGAGATAGGTCTTGAGCCCCTCGGGCGGATCCTCGACCTCGAACGGCGCGAAGAACGTCAGCACGATCGAGTCTTGGAACAGGTCGCCGAAGTCGGTGAGCAGCTCGGGGTCGTAGGCGTTGAGCAGGTACTGCGGGGCGTCGAGGGACTGGCGCTTCATCTCCCGGGCCAGGGCCACGACGCCCTGGAGGTCCATGCAGGTGACGACCAGGTCGACGCCGGCGTCCTTCATCTGGGACACCTGCACCGAGAAGTCGCCGCCACCGAAGGCCATGGCCTTGTCGGCGAAGACGATGGTGGCCGATCCGTCCCCGGCGTACTGCTCGAAGGTCTTCTCGTCGCCGGTGGCGCAATCGGCCGACTGGGGCACGTTGTAGGCCAGCAGCCCGATCTTCTTGGCGTCGAGCTGGTCGGCCACGTACGCCGCCACCGGTGACGAGCAGCCGAGGCAGAGGAAGGAGCCGTTCTGGCCGAACAGGTTGTCCCGGGGCTCCTCGGCCGTTCCGCCCCACTCGGCGTTGATGTTCCAACCGAAGGTCGGCACCTTGGCGTCGACCAGCCGGTCGGCTCCGGTGTACAGCAGCGTGGCCACCGGCAACACCGCGAAGACGTCGTCCTGGGTGAGCAGCTCCTGCACCGCGGCGTCGTTGTTGGACGTGTTGTCGTCCTTCTCGGCCACCAGGTTCAGCTCCCGGCCATAGATGCCACCGGACTCGTTGACCATCTGGAAGTAGGCCTTCACCCCGAGGGCCACCTGGTCGTACTTGCCGCTCAAGGGATTGGTGATCGAGGCGACGCCGCCCACCCGGATCTCGGTCTCGCTCACGCCGGGCGCGTCGACGGCGACGGCTTGGCTGGACTCCTCGGCCCCCTCGTCGCTCTTGCCGCTGGAGTTGCTGCAGGCCAGCGCGACAAGGCTCACCACGACCGCAACGGCCAGCCATGGGCTACGTCGTATCGTCGTCGTCACAGCGCCCCCTTCGATGTGTCTCGACTGGCGCGTACAGTAGCCAGAAATCTGACACCCGTGTCGCGTTTTCGGACGCGCGGTGGGGGAGAGGACGAGATGGCCGAGACCCGTGGCAGCGACGAGGAGGCGATCCGGCGCACGTTGGCCGCCTATTGCCAGACCTGCGACGACGGTCGCTTCGAGGAGTTCGCCTCGCTGTTCGTGGCGTCAGCAGTCCTCCACGTCCCGCCGGGGCACCCGGTGAAGGGTCGAGAGGCCATCCGCCAGTTCATGGAGGCTGCCCAACCCCCCGAAGCCCGGGGCAAGCACCTCTGTGGGGAGCCGCTCATCGCCTGGTCCGGAGACGAGGCCGAGGTGACCACCGACTTCGTGTTCGTCGGCCGCCGCGGCGACCGGGGCTGGAGCATCACCGCCACCGGCCGCTACCACGACCGCCTCGCCCGCGACCCCGACGGCAGCTGGCGCTTCACCACCCGCACCATCCTCATGTTGTGACACAGGTGTTAGAAATGAAGGAAACGAGGCGCCCAAGCCAGCCCCGAGGGGCTGGCTGTCTCCATTGTGATCCCGGGCGATGTCCGGGCCGTCAAGGGCACGGTGTTGTGCGGCGCTTTGCGCCCCCGACACCGACCCTGGACTGCCCTCGCCGGCCGACGGCGGGTCCTGGCCGAAATTGAGGCGTTTGTGACCTGTCCGTGGGTCGAGTTTCGCGGCTCG
>DASXTK010000240.1:0-7101 GCA_036505485.1 Acidimicrobiales bacterium | reverse complement strand
GCGTCGCTGATCATCGAACCGGGCAAGGTCCTGTTCCTCAACAACGCCATCAACCACGGCGTGCTCGGCCCCCTGGGTGCCGAGCAGGCGGTCGACCACGGGAAGTCGATCCTGTTCATGCTGGAGTCGAACCCCGGTCCCGGGTTAGGCATCCTCATGGCCTACCTGTTCTTCGGGCCCCGGTCGCTGCGCCCGACGGTGCCGGCCGCCATCATCATCCAGTTCCTCGGCGGCATCCACGAGATCTACTTCCCGTATGTCCTGATGAAGCCCCGCCTCGTGCTCGCCGCCATCGCCGGTGGCATGTCCGGAATCGCCATCTTCGAGCTCACCGGCGCCGGTCTCGTGGCCACACCCTCCCCGGGATCGATCTTCGCCTACCTGGCCGAAACCCCCAGAGGTGGTTACTTCGGGGTGATCGCCGGGGTCGCGGTGTCCGCAGCCGTGAGCTTCGGGGTGGCCTCCGTCCTGCTCGGGCTTGGACGAAGCGAACCTGCTGAGGAGGTCGACGGGGACGAAGCCCTCGCCGAGGCCCAGGAACGCAGCCAGCGGCAGAAGGCCGAGTCGAAGCTCGAAGCGCAGGCCTCGTGATGCCGAGCATCGATGCCTCCGAGGTGCGCAAGGTGGTCATCGCCTGCGACGCCGGCATGGGTTCGAGCGTGATGCTGGCCAGCACCGTCCGCAAGCAGCTGAAGGACAGCCCGATCACCGTCGAGCACACACCGGTCGACCACATCCCCGACGATGCCGACATCGTCATCTGCCACGCCGGGCTGGCCGAACGGGCCCGGGCGGTGGTCCCGGGCCGAGTCGTCGTGCCGTTCCAGCTGTTCATCGGCGACCCGGCGGTCACCAAGGTGGTGGCGGCCCTGCGCAGCGGTGGCACGATCGATGGCTGACCGGAACCTGGGCGAGCTGCTGTCGGCCGATCGGGTGCTGCTCGGTCGGTCGGCCGCCGACAGGGAGGACGCGGTCCGTCAGGTCGGAGAGGTCCTGGTCACCTCCGGGGCGGTGAGCGCGGGCTACGTCGACTCCATGGTCCAGCGCGACGGGGACGTGTCGACCTTCGTCGGCGAGGGTGTCGCGATTCCGCACGGCACCCTCGCCGGGCGGGACCTGGTCCTCCAGGACGCCTTGTGCGTGGTGCAGTTCCCGGGTGGCGTCGACTGGCACGGCGACGAGGCCGTGCTGTGCATCGGCATCGCCGCCCTGGGCGACGGACACGTCCCGATCCTGGCCCGACTCGCCGAGCTGTTGATGGAGCCCGACCGGGCCGCAGCGTTGCGGAGTGCGGCCACCGTCGACGACGTGCTCGAGCTGTTGGCGCCAGAGGAGACACCACGACCGGAGGAGCAGTCCGCATGAGAGCCGCCCGATTCCACGCCCCGGGTGACATCCGACTGGAGGACGTCGCCGAGCCCAGCGCCGGGCCCGGCGACGTCGTCATCCGGGTGCGCAACTGCTCGACCTGCGGCACCGACGTGAAGATCAGCCGGTACGGGCACCACCACATCGTCCCGCCCCGCACCATGGGGCACGAGATCGCGGGGGAGATCACCGCGATGGGCGCCGGGGTGTCCGGCTGGGCGACCGGTGACCGGGTGCAGGTCATAGCCGCCATCCCGTGCGGCCACTGTCCCGAATGCCTGGCCGGCCGCCCCACGGTGTGCCCCAACCAGACGTCGATGGGCTACCACTACGACGGCGCGTTCGCCCAGTACTGCCGGGTGCCGGCGCCGGTGCTGGCGGTCGACGGGCTCAACCGGATCCCGGAGGGCGTCAGCTTCGCCGAGGCGTCGGTGGCCGAGCCGCTGGCCTGCGTCATCAACGGCCAGGAGCTGGCCCGCGTGGGCAAGGACGACGACGTCGTCGTGTTGGGCGCGGGACCGATCGGTTGCCTCCACGTGCGCCTGGCCCGGGCCAGCGGCGCGGCCCGGGTCTTCCTCGTCGACGTCAACCAGGACCGCCTCGATCGGGCGGCGGCGGTGGCGGCTCCGGACGCCACCGTGGCGTCGGCCGACCGTGATCCGGTCGAGGCCGTTCTGGAGCTGACCGGGGGACGCGGCGTCGACGTGGCGATCACCGCCGCGGCCGCCGGCGCGGCCCAGGAGCAGGCGCTGCGGATGTTGGCTCGGCGGGGTCGGCTGAGCCTGTTCGGCGGGCTGCCCAAGGGCCAGCCGACCATCACCCTGGACTCCAATCTCGTGCACTACCGCGAGCTCACGCTGGTGGGAGCCAACGGTTCGAGTCCGGCCCACAACGCCCGAGCGCTCGACCACATCGCCACCGGGCTGGTGCCGGTGGCCGATCTCATCACCCATCGACTGCCGCTCGAGGCGGTGCTCGAGGGGCTGGAGATCGTGGCGCGGGGCGACGCCATCAAGGTGACCATCGAACCCTGAGAACAAAGGGGACCCGTCATGGCTCAACGGATCGTGACCGTCGGATCGGCCAGCGGCTTGCACGCCCGACCGGCCCGGCTCTTCGTCAAGGCGGCCGCGGCGCTGCCCGTGACCGTCACGGTGACGGTGGCGGGCAAGCCGCCGGCCAAGGCCGCCAGCATGCTGGGGGTCCTGGCCCTCGGAGCCGTCCAGGGCACCGAGGTGACCCTGGCCGCCGACGACGACGCGGCGGGCCAGGGTCAGGCCGCGGTCGACCAGCTCGCCGATCTGTTGGCTGCGGATCTCGACGCGGTCGCCCCCGATGCCTGAGTCGCTGGGCGGGATCGGCGTCGGGGTCGGGATCGTCGTCGGTCCGCTCGTGCGGATGAGCGGACCTCCCGAGCTACCTCTTCCGCGTCCGGTCGGGGACCGTTCCACCGAGGTCGCCTTGGCCCAGGACGCCCTGGCCACGGTGGCCGCCGAGCTGGCCGCCCGTTCGGCTAAAGCGAGCGATTCGACGGGCGCTGAGATCCTCGACGCGCTGAGCATGATGGTGGGCGATCCCACCCTCGGCGAGCAGGTCGAGGACCTGATCTGCGCCGACACCGACGCGCCGCACGCGCTCCATGCGGCCTTCGAGGGCTATCGGGAGCTCCTCACCCAAGCGGGTGGCTACATGGCCGAGCGGGCCCAGGACCTCGCCGACCTCCGGGACCGGGCCATCGCCGTCGCCCTCGGGTTGGCGATGCCGGGGGTGCCCGATCCCGGCCATCCCTTCGTGCTCGCGGCCACCGAGCTGTCGCCGGCCGACACCGCCGGGCTCGACACCACCCGCGTGCTGGCCATCGTGACCGAGGCCGGGGGACCCACCAGCCACACCGCCATCCTGGCCCGATCGCTGGGCGTGCCATGCGTGGTCGGCTGCGCCGGGGTGATGGGGGTGGTCGACGGCACCATGGTCGCGGTCGACGCCGAGGCCGGGGTGGTCGAGGTGGGGATGGTGGCCGAGCGCCAGGACGAGCTGCGGGCCCGCGGCCTGGCGGTCGCGGCCGAGCTGGCGGCGGTTCGGGGTCCGGGTCGCACCGCGGACGGGCATCCGGTCCAGCTGCTCCGCAACATTGGCAGCGCGGCGGACTTGGACGGGGCCGTCAGCGAGTCCTTCGAGGGCGTCGGCTTGTTCCGGACCGAGTTCCTGTTCCTGGACCGCACCGACCCGCCGTCGTTCGACGAGCAACGGTCCGCGTACGCCGCGGTGCTGCGGGCGGCTCGGGGACGCAAGGTCGTGGTCCGGACCCTGGACGCCGGTGCCGACAAGCCCCTGCCGTTCCTGGCGATGAAGCCCGAACCGAACCCGGCACTGGGGGTTCGCGGCCTACGGGTGGGCCGGCGGATGCCCGACGTTCTCGTAGAGCAGCTGGCCGCTTTGGCTGCGGCCGCGGCCGAGGTGGACGGGGCCGAGGTGTGGGTCATGGCGCCCATGGTGGCGACGACCGGCGAAGCGGCCTGGTTCGCCGAGCTCGCTCGCAAGGAAGGGCTCGGAACGGTCGGAGCGATGGTCGAGGTGCCGGCGCTGGCCTTGCACGCCCGTCAGGTCCTGGCCGAGGTCGACTTCCTCAGCATCGGGACCAACGACCTGGCCCAGTACACGTTCGCCGCCGATCGCATGGACGCCGCGCTGGCTGACCTGCTCGACCCGTGGCAGCCCGCGCTGCTCGACCTGATCGCCCGGTGCGCCGGGGCGGGGCAGGCGCTCGGCAAACCCGTCGGGATCTGCGGTGAAGCCGCCGCCGATCCCAGGCTGGCACCCGTGCTCGTGGGTCTGGGCGTGACGTCGTTGTCCATGGCCGGGCCGGCCATTCCCCTGGTCAGCCGGTCGCTCGCCTCGCACTCACTCGCCGACTGCCAGAACCTCGCCCAATTGGCCCTTTCCGCCACCAGCCCCGAGGCCGCCCGCCAGGCCGCGCGTTAGGAGGTCTCAAGGGGCGTAGCGGTAGAGGCCGAGGTCGTTGTGGACGTCGTCGGTGGGATTGGGGACGGTGCCGACGACGACCATCTTGGAGTCCGGCTGCACCGCTACGGCCCAGGCGCTCTCGGGGCCGCTGAACTTGTTGGTCGTTCCGACGCCGTGCTGGCCGAAGCTGTTGTCGAGGACACCGGCCGTGGTGAAGCGGGCGAGGATGAAGCCGTCGTGGTTCTCCGAGAACGGCTGGTCCTGGGAATCGCCGCCCACCACGAGGACCCGGCCATCGTCGAGCAGGGCCATGTCGCGGGCCAAGTTGCCGTCGGCGGCGCTGGCCGCTCCGAGCACGCCGAAGTCGGTGTCGAGGCTGCCGTCGGGCAGGAACTGGACGAGGACCATGCGGGACTGTCCGTTGTCGGAGAACAGGTGGCTCGACCCGACCGCGACGAACCGCCCGTCGGGACGCACCGCTAAGCCGACGGCTCCTCCGCCCAGGTTGAACGTCGCCATCCCGTCTCCGCTGAAGGTGGGGTCGAGGGTTCCGTCCGGGTTGTAGCGAGCGAAGGCGAACCGAGTCGTGCCGACAGTGCCGGAAGTCTCCGCCCCTCCGGCGGCGAGGATCTTGCCGTCGGCCTGGACCGCGAGCTCTTCGATCCCACGGCTCAACCCCGGCTCGGCATGGGCCACGCCGCCGACACCGAAGCTGCCGTCGAGGGTTCCGTCGGCGTTGAACCGACCCACGTTGAAGCCGCCCGGGCCGGCCACGAAGCCGCTGCCGCCCATGAGGATCTTGCCGTCGGCCTGGAGCTCGAGATCCTCGGAGTCGACACCGGGTGCCGTGGTCACCCCGTCGGTTCCGAAACCCGTGTCGGCGGTGCCGTCGCTGTTGAACCGCATCAGCCCCGGCGTCGCGCCTCCGCTCGGAGCCGGCACGTTGTCCGCCACCAGGATCTTGCCGTCGGGCTGCAGGAGGAGGTCCGAATCGTTGATGATCGCCACCGCATCGAGGAGCACGATGCCCCCGTCCCCGAAGCTGGCGTCGAGACTACCGTCGGGGTTGTAGCGGGCCACCGTGGTCTGCCAGCCCAGGGGGTTGGTGTGCGACAGCACCACGAGCTTGCCGTCGGGCTGCACCTCGACTGCCTCGGGCAGGTGATAGGCCTGGTCGATCAGGTGAGTGGTGACGATGCCGTCGCCGCCTCCGAAGGACTCGTCCAACGGCGGCTGGCACGCCACCAGCCCCACGGCCACCGCCGCCAGAGCCAAAGCGCCCCCACGCCGAGTCCACTTCACGCGCCTGTCACCGGCCATCGCCTCATCCCCCTCCACCAGCAACTCGCCGGCACCCTAGTGCGGGCCCTCGGCGAGCGGGTTCTTGTCGTTCTGTGACCTGTATGCCGCGCCCAGGCGCGGCATACAGGTCACAGAACGACGAAGGTCTCCCGTCGGTAGGGTCCCGCGGGTGGAAGGTGCTGCCGGTGACGCGAGGTGGGGGAGGGACCAGTCCACCGACGTCGGCGGGGTGGTGACCGCTGGGGTCATCGGGGCGCTGGCTGGGGTCGCGCTCACTCGGTCCCGTCGGGTGGCTGGAGCGGTGGCGGGTGCCGGGCTGTTGATGGGGTCGGAGGTGGTGGCCCGGCGCCGTCAGCGGCCGGGGGAGATTCCGGGCCTGTGGCATCGGATCCTCATGAGCGGGGCGCTGGCCGCGCCGCTGGGCTGGCTCGCGGGTCGGGTGTCGAAGGCCGGACCGGTCGCGGTCGGAGCCGGAGCCGGCGCGGTGGCCGGGGCGATGGGCCTGCGCCCGCAGAAGGTCGTCGCGGGACCGCTGTTCGGCGCGGCGCTGGGTCGAGTCCTGGCCGCGCTCGACCCGCGAATGCCGTCAGCGGTGGTGGCCAGTGCCACGGTCGTCGGTTACCGCATCGCGTCCGCGGCGGTGTTCCGGGATGCGCAGGTGACACTGCTGGCCGAGGAGGTCGAGGCGACGGATCTCCCGTTCGTCGTGCCGCTCGAGGCCCGCGGCCGCTACGTCGGCGTGGACTACGTGCAGTCGCTGGCCGAAGTGGTCGGCGGCGACTACGTGCGGGACGCCGCCGACGTCGGCATCGTGGCGTCGCTGGATGCGCTCGCCGGTCCGGACTTCGACCCAGGGTCGGTGGACGCTCGAGTACGGGAGTTCTACGAGCACACCACGCGCTTCAAGCTCGACATCGTCCCCGAGTGGCGGCCGTGGGTGCGGCCGGGCTACCTGCTCTACCGCAACGTGGTGGCGCGGCCGCTCGGACAGGCCAACGTGCCGATGAACCAGCGGGAGGCCCAGCGCGGCGTGCACAGCCGCATCGACACCATCGACGTCGACGGGGCAACGCAGGTGCGGGGCTGGATCCGCTCCTTCGCCGACACCGAGGCCCCGATCTACGTCGGCATCTACACGACCTATCGCCACGAGGACCGCGGCTACGTGAGCGTGGGCTTCCCCCTGCCCCAGGCGAGCTTCACCGCCACGCTGGCGCCGCGCCTGCGCCCCGACGGCGGGCTCACCCTGACCACCCGGAGCGAGCTGGACCACGCGGGCCACTACCTCACTTACATCGACCCGGACACCCGTCAGCTGACGACGTTGGGTGTACAGGGTTTCGCCGAGGAGCTCGACATCTACGTCGACGAGGACGGCCGCCTCCGAGCCGAGCACGCCTTCTGGATCTTCGGCCTGCCGTTCCTCGTCCTCCAGTACTCCATACACCTTCGGGACTGAAGGGCTGG
>DASXTK010000239.1:0-3635 GCA_036505485.1 Acidimicrobiales bacterium | reverse complement strand
GCGCCTCTCCAATTCCCAGTGGACCTAAGCACCGCACATCCGCGGCCTATCAGGTCAATATGGTCACCGGTGTAACCCCACTGGGAGTCACACTTAATGATCCATGCTCCGTCCGACCGTTCTTTAAGCGCCTGACCTCGGGCACCCAAGTAGCCCGGCGGAACCGTTATCGCGTCATTGCAACTGACACTATTGGAGAAGAAGGTCCAGCTCGCCGCCTGGAATTGATCGTCCTTGTCGGCCAATGACGACGTGCCGCACAAGTCGACCCTGGCACCGCCGCCGAACTGCCCTGTCCACCCAAACGACTGTGTGTCACCCACCCTGCGTCCACAGCCGGCCGCGACTAGGACAATGCCCAGCACTCCTAACGCCAGCCGACAAACACCATGCCTCCGCTTAGCAACGCCCGCGCTGCCTGCCATCGAGCACCCGCCTTCTCTTCTCGCCTCGCATCGACAACTTGGCGCTTACAAGTTCTATCCGCTACCGCACGTAACAGTGACGGTACGAAACGCATCGGTCAAGCATCGAGGGCTCGAAAGTTCCACGCGTTGACAGCGCTTTGACAATCCCGACAAATGACCTGCCTGCCCCTTCGCCGACCACGACGAGAGATGCTTGGAGGGGGCGAACCCCTCCGAGCAGTCATGGCGATCTACTTACCAGCCAGCCACGTCAGATCGTTGACTGCTGGCAGCAGACCGACTTGACGCAAGCTCACGACGATCGCCAAGCCGCCGAACACAGCGGGCACCTTGACCCACCAGGCGAACGAGGCCTCCATTCGAGCGAAACGGAACATCCGCCGTTCGAATTTGGTGACACGGTCACCGCGTTTCGACCCATGGCCGTTTGCGTACTTCATCGGGGTTCCTCCTGAATGGTTGACCCCGGAGCGCCAACAGCAACGGCTCCAGCCTCCCGGCCAGCGTCGCGACCTGATGCCGTTGCGGCCCGAGCTTGCAGACCTCGTCGTCATCGCAGTCCGCCAACGTCCGCGCCAATGCCACCACCGCGGCGTCGAGCGGTTCCAACGACCGAGGTCGTCCTACGCCTCCAACGTCGCCTCGACCCCCGTGCCGCACCCCGCCGACGCGCAGCGCCTCCCCTGACATTCAAGGGCTGACCGGCCCGAGTGGCCGCAGTAAGGCATTTGCCTTACTCTGAGGGTCATGGGACAGACCACGACACGCGAGGTCATGATCGACGTCGCCGAGCGGCTGATCGCCGAGCGGGGGCTGGGTGCGGTGTCGTTGCGGGAGGTCCAGACGGCATCGGGCCAGCGCAACAAGTCCGCGGCTCACTACCACTTCGGGTCCCGAGACGGCCTGATCGAGGCCATCGTCGAGGCCCGCATGGCGCCGATCAACCAACGCCGGCTCGGACTGCTGGCCGACCTCGACGTCGCCGGAAGAGGCAACGACGTGCGCGCCCTGGTCGAGGCCCTGATCGAGCCCCTGGCCGAGGCCACCACGGGTCGCGCCGACAGCGCTTACGCCCGGTTCCTGGCCCAGGCGCTGACCGATCCGAGCGCGGCCAAGATCGTGGGGCGCCATCTGCGGGCAGAGAGTTTCCGGGCCGTCCGCGACCGGCTGGCGGCCGCCATCGCCGCGTCGGACATCCCGGCACCCCTGCAGATGGCCCGCGTCGACCGGGCCAACCGGCTTGGCATCATCTCGCTGGCGGCATGGGAGAGCGGACGGTTCGGCGACGACCTGCCGTTGGAGGCTCGTCTGGCCGATCTGATCGACGCCTGCGTGGCGCTGATCGAGGCGCCGGTGTCCGCCCGGACCCGAACGGCCTTGACCCAACTGGACAGGAGCGACGGATGAGCGACGACCTTCTCGACATGGCCGACAAGGTGTGGCTGGGGACCATCTCGGTCGAGGAGGCCCACCCGGTGGTCATGAACGGCGACCTGGGTGAGGTGGGTCCGGGGACGGCCTTCATCCCGGCCTTCGGCAACGTCTGCGCCCTCCTGGTCGACGATGCCCTGCTGCTCGTGGACACTGGCAACCGCCCGTTCGCCCGGATGAACTTCGACAAGGTTCGGGGCTGGACCGACCGTCCGCTGCACACGGCGATCTACACCCACGGCCACATCGACCACGTGTCGGGAGTCGACCCGTACGACGAGGAATCCGCCGCGCAAGGTTGGGCTCGTCCCCGAGTCATCGCCCACCGTGACGTTCCCCGCCGCTTCGACCGCTATGTCGAGACCGCGGGCTACAACGGCGTGATCAACCGGCGGCAGTTCAAGCTGCCGAACCTGCAGTGGCCCGTCGACTACCGCTATCCCGACGAGACCTACGACGATCACCTCGACCTCGAGGTCCAGGGGGAGCGGTTCGAGCTCCATCACGCCCGAGGCGAGACCGACGACCACACATGGGTGTGGGTCCCGGAGCGTCGCACCATCTGTTGCGGCGATCTGTTCATCTGGGCCAGCCCCAACTGCGGCAACCCGCAGAAGGTGCAGCGCTATCCCCGGGATTGGGCCCAGGCCCTGCGCACGATGGCCCAGCTCGACGCCGAGCTGCTCCTTCCCGGACACGGGTGGCCCATCGTGGGCGGTGAGAGGGTGGCCAAGGCCCTGGCCGATACCGCCGAGCTGCTCGACAGCCTGGTCGACCAGACGCTGGCCCTGATGAACGAGGGCGCCCGGCTCGACGAGGTTCTGCACACCGTGCAACCGCCCACGGATCTGCTGGAGCGGCCGTACCTGCGTCCGGTCTACGACGAGCCCGAGTTCGTGGTGCGGAACATCTGGCGGCTCTACGGCGGCTGGTACGACGGCAACCCCGCCAACCTCAAGCCCGCGCAGGATGCCGCGGTGGCCCGGGAGCTGGCCGAACTGGCCGGGGGAGCGGGCCAGCTGGCCGACCGCGCCCTCGAGCTGATGGAGGCCGGCGATCTCCGCCTGGCCGGGCATCTGGCCGAGCTGGCAGCCCTGGCCGCGCCCGACGACGCCGGTGTCCACCGGGCCCGGGCCAAGGTGTTCGGGCAGCGTGCGGCGTCCGAGCTGTCCACCATGTCCAAGGGCGTGTTCTCCTGGGCCGCCGACCAGTCGCGAGGAAAACTGGACGCCTGACGCCATCCTTAGGCCCGACTACGGCGTAGGGGGTCCTGGCATGGAAGCCAGCGTGGGCGCGATCAACCGCTATCCGGTGAAGTCGATGCTGGGGGAACGGCTCGAGCAGGCCGTGGTTGGTGCCGGAGGATTGCTGGGCGATCGGGGCTACGCCGTGGTCGATGTTGCCGACGGGAAGGTCGGTAGCGCCAAGAACCCTGGCAAGTGGCGGGGCTTGCTGGCCTTTCGGGCCGAGTACTTGGCCGATCCGGAGCCGGATCAGCCACCTCCGCCGGCCCTGATATCACTGCCGAACGGTGGGCAGATCCGCACCGATGCTCCGGATATCGACGCGGTGCTGTCCAAGCTGCTCGATCGTCCGGTGCGGCTCGACGTGTCCGTGCCCACCCCGACGGCACCGCTGGTGCTGGATGAGGTCTGGCCCGACATCGACGGTCTGGCTCCTGAGGAGTTCGTCGAGAGCACACGGGTCGGTTCCACCGAGGTGGGGGAGGCCATCAGCGCCATCCCGATGGCCATGTTCGCCCCGCCGGGCAGCTTC
>DASXTK010000238.1:0-6027 GCA_036505485.1 Acidimicrobiales bacterium | reverse complement strand
GCATCTGCGCCGATCCCCGCCGGGACACCACGGTCGTCTGTGTGGTCGAGGAGCCCCGCGACCTGGTGGCGGTGGAGAAGACCGGGGAGTTCAAGGGCCGCTACCACATCCTGCAGGGCGCGATCAGCCCCATCGAGGGGGTCGGACCCGAGCAGCTGCGAGTGCGTGAGCTGCTGGAGCGCATCGGGGACGAGGGGATCGAGGAGGTCATCCTCTGCACCAACCCCAACCTCGAGGGGGAGGCGACGGCGCTCTATCTGGGTCGTCTGCTCAAGCCCATGGGGCTGCGGGTGACCCGCATCGCCAGCGGGCTACCGGTTGGCGGCGATCTGGAGTACGCCGACGAGCTGACCCTGGGCCGAGCCCTGGAAGGCCGCCGCGACGTGGAGGGCTAGAACGAGGCTCAGGCCCCGAGCTGATTCCGAAGCGCCGCCAGCATCTCGGCCCGGGTGGTAGCACCCAACTTCTGGCGGATCTTGGCCACGTGGTGCTCGACGGTCTTGGGGGAGATGTACAGCTGGGCGCCGATCTCCTTGTAGGTCAGGCCGTCGACGATGTACTGCGCCACCATCTGCTCCCGTTCCGACAGGACGCTGGTGGTGGCCAGCTGCTCGTCGGTGTCGGCGGAGGGCAGGGCGGCCTTGAGGTCGCGGGCCTGTTCCAGCAGCCCCCGGGTCACCGACGGGTCGGGGGAGCGGATGGCCGCCTGGCCGGTGAGCCGAGACGCCTCCCACGTGAGCCCCAGGCCCTGCAGCCCGGTGGCCGCGGCTGCGACCCGGGCCGGTTCCACCGTCCCGCCCAGGATCGACACCCACGTGCGGGCGGCGTCGGCCAGCGCCCGCAGACGGGGGTGCACCGGGGTCACGGCTTCGACCTCGCTGGCCCGGCGCACCGCGGCATCGCGGTCGTCGGAGGCCAGCGCCACCTGCAGACCGATCCAGCGCAGCGGCAGCACCCACAGCGCCGGCTCGCCCAGCGCCCGCATCACGTCACCCAGCTCTCGGGCCTTGGTGGAGACCCGATCCCAGAGGCCCAGTCGGCTGGCGGCGATGGCCAGCTCCCCGATCACGTCCAGCGAGAGCAGGTCGGCCGGGTGCCGGAGCAGGACGCCCTCGGCCTTCTTCCAGGCGTCGCCCAGCCGGCTGAGGTCGCCGGAGCGCCGGGCCAGACCGGCGTCGATGGCCGCCGCCAGCAACAGCTCCCGGGGGGCCAGGGTCTGGTTGCGCATCTCGTCCAGAGCGGCCTGGGCCGCCGACCAGCGGCCACTGCGCATCCCCACCCAGCCCAGCAGCAGCCGGTGGCGCTGCCGCAGGGTCCGTCCGCCGATGTCGTGCTCGATGGCCCGGGCCAGCAGGTGCTCCGCCGCGTTCAGCTCACACAGCGCCAGGGCCACCGTGGCTCCGATGGCGTGGGGGGAGTCCGGCAGCACCAGCCGGCTGTGGCCGGATTCGAGCAGCTCGGCCGCTTCGAGGAATGGGGCGACCGCCTCGGCCGATTGCGGTCCGATCGACGAGATGAGACCCCGGGCGGTGAGCTCCAGCGCCTCGATCTGCAGCGATTCGGTTCCACCGTCGGGCTTCACGGTCGGCTGGTCCGGACCGGGCAGAACTCCGGAGGCGATCGAGCCGATCTGGCCCAGCAAACGCGACGGCCCAGCCCACGGGCTGTCTCCCGACCCCAGCTCCCGATAGGTGTCGGTGGCTCGCCGCCAGAACCCCCGGGGCGGGAGCAGCGCCGCCATCACCGCCAGGGCCCGGTCGCGGTCGGGCGTGGCCGGATCGCCGACCGCGGCATCAGCCAGCCGCAACGCCAGCTTGGCCTCACCCACCAGGGCCGCGGCCTCGGCCCGTCGAGCCGCGACCAGCGAGTTGGCCGCACCGGCTCCTGCGGCCCGGTCGAACCACGAAAGGGCCAGCTCCGGCGCCTCCGTCAGGCTGGCCTCGCCCGCGGCGAGATAGGCCGCAGCAGCGGTCTGGCCGTGGGCATCGGCCGCAGCCAGATGCTCGGCCGCCTGGGCCGGCGGCGCACCCCGTTCGGTGAGCGCTCCGGCCAGCAGGGCGTGGAAACGGCGCCGGTCGGCCACCGGGGTGATCTCGTGGACCGCGGCGGCCACGACCGGAACGACGTCGTCCCCCTCGGCCACGACCAGCCCGGCCGAGCGCAGGAGCTCGACGGCGTCGCCCAGCTCGGTCGGCGCCAGCCCGGTCACCGTGCCCAGGAGCTCGTCGTCGAGATCGGCGCCGGCGCTCAGGGCGGCCAGCGCGGTGCGCGATAGCGGTGGAAGCTGGTCGACCTCGGCCCGCACTGCCTCGATCACCGCGGCGGTGACCACAGGCGCCGGCCCGGTGACTTCGGCGTCGCGCCAGGCCAGGGCCAGCTGGTCGACCAGGGTCTGGACGCCCGCAGTCTGCTCATGGAGGGCATCGACGAAGGCCGGATCGACCGCGGTCCCCAGCACCAGGGCGGCGCGTTCGGCCACGTCGGCCTCGTCGAGCGGCGCCAACCAGATCAGTGGACGGTGGCGTGACAGCGCCGCGTCCAGGGCCGCGAGTTGGGGATCGCCGGAAGTGGGCCGGTGGGCGGCGATGACGCTCAGGCCCCGGTCGTCGGACCGCTCGGCCACGCCGACCAAGGTCCGCAGCGAGGGCGGGTCAAGCCATTGGGCCTCGTCCACCAACACCGTGGTGTCGGCGCCGAAGTGGGTGAGCAGCCAATCCCGCCAGCCCCGCTCGTCCTCGGCGTCTCCGGGACCGGGCTCGCCGCTGGGCGCGATCAGATCGGCGAGAGCGCCGAACGGATGCTCCTGCTCCAGCCGTCGGCCGGTGATCCTCACGACGGTGCCGCCCCGCTCGGTCAGGCGGTCGGCTATGACCGCCAGCACCTCGCCGCTGCCGCTGCCGCCGGGACCGACCAGCCCGGCCTGCGCCGGATGTCCGTCGTCAGAGACTGCGGTCGAGGCCAGGCGCTTGATGCGTGAAGGGACACGTGAAAGGGCGCGTGGCGCCAACCGGACCGCCATTGCCACCCGATCGTACAACTCCGCCCGATATCGCCAGGATTCCTGCCTCGATCCTCACTCTTCGCGCTCGCGCCGTGACTATCTTGCCCCACTTGTGCCGGAGCCGGGCGGGCTTCTCGGGACCTTCGGCCGAATCCATCCGAATGCAAAGGAGATCTTGAGCCTCAATGCGTAAGTTCACGACGACAACGGTGTCGATCGCTGCGGGCGTCCTGCTCCTAGGGGCGTGCAGCAATGGCGGAGATACCGCTGAGGCATCTGGAACCGGGCGGTCCCAAGGCAGCTCCGAAGGGTCGGCAGCCACGTTCTGCACCGGTGCCCAAGCCCTCTACCAGCAGTTCTTGTCGGCTGGGATCACCGATCCGACCAGCCCGGCCATGCAGGAAGTGTTCGCCACCGCCCACGCCCTGGAGCCTCCGGCGGCGATCGCGGACGACTGGAGTCTGATCCTCGACCAGGTCGAGCCGGTGGTCACCGGTCAGGTCGACGCCAGCGATCCGGCGGTCATGCAGCAGCTGACCGAGGACGCGGTGGCCAACGCCGCCGTCTACGAGCGGGTCGGCACGTACATCGGCAAGACCTGCGGCATCAGCTCCGAAGCGGTGCCGACCACGGTGCTTGCCGGCGGCTGAGCCACCCCTGACTCTGCCCGCGCTCAGGACGTGGTGATCGCGTCCTGAGCGCGGACGGATGGAGCCGTGGAGCCGAGGAGCAGGGTCCCCGCGGCTGCTGCGACCAGCGACGCCGCCAGGATCCCCAAGGCGGCGTTGTCCTGGAGGGTCCTATCGTCGAAGGCCAGGCCGCTGATGAACAGCGAGACGGTGAAGCCGATCCCGGCCAGCGCTCCGAGCCCGATGATGTGGCGCCAGGACAGGTCGTCGGGCAAGCGGGTCCAACCCAGCCGGACCGCCACGGCCACGGCCACGACCACCCCCAACGGCTTGCCGATCACCAGACCGACGATGACCCCGATGGTCGTGGTCGACTGCGCGGCGTCGGACAAGGCGTTCCACGACAGCACCACCCCGGCGTTGGCCAGGGCGAACAGCGGGACGATCACGTACCCGCTCCAGGGATGCAGGGCCGACTCGATCCGCTCGGCCACCGACACCGATTCCCGCAAGGCGAACGAGACCTCGCGGACGTCCTCGGCCGAGACGTCGATGTCGCCCGACAGGCGATCGGCGATGAGCTCGGCCTGCGGCGACGAGAGCAGCGGTCGAGCCGGGGTGAGCAGGCCCAATGCCACTCCTGCGATGGTGGCGTGGATCCCCGACTCCAGCGTGCAGAACCAGATGGCGATGCCGGCGACGATGTAGATCGGCATGTACCAGACCTCCACCCGCCGCAGCGCCACGACGACACCCAGCCCGACCACCGCGGCGGCCAGCCACCTCAGTTCCAGCGACGACGTGTAGAAGACCGCGATCACGAGGATCGCGCCGATGTCGTCAACGATGGCCAACGCCAACAGCAGCACCTTGGCCGACGCTGGCACCCGGTCGCCGAGCAGGGCCAGGACCCCGATGGTGAAGGCGATGTCGGTGGCCATCGGAATGCCCCAGCCGTGGCTTCCGTCGCCGCCAAAGGTGATCGCGGCATAGATCGCCGCGGGGACGATCATCCCGCCCAAGGCGGCGATGCTGGGCAGCAGGGCCTTGCGGGGTTCGGCCAGATCGCCGGCCACCAGCTCCCGCTTGATCTCCAGGCCGACGACGAAGAAGAACACCGCCATCAGTCCGTCGTTCACCCAGTGCCGCAAGTTCTCGTGGACCGACAGCGATCCGATGCGTACGACCGCCGAGGTGGTCCACACATCCTCGTAGGTGTGCTGCCACGGCGAGTTGGCCCAGATCAACGCCGCCGCGGTGGCGGCCAGCAGCAGGAGACCACCGGCGGCTTCGATGTGCAGGAACCGATTCAGCGGCTGCGCCACGTAGCGGGCGATGGGCCTGTCGCTGCCGAGCCAAGTGGGCCTGGCCTCGCTCATTCGAAGACGCGGATGCGCCCCTCGGACGCATCCAGAACTGCCCTTGCCGCCTTGTGGAGCTGTGCGTGCAACATGCGGAACCGCTCGACCTCGGGGTCGGCGGCACCAGGGTCGTCGGGCGGGGCGTCCTGCGCGTCGAGGAGCCCGCCTTCCTCCAGGGCCGCCAACTCGGCGTCCCAATCCGTGGTCTCGGCCCGGACCCGCAGCCGCGAGAACGGTGCCTGGATCAAGGCCCGATCGAGGTCTTGCACGATGGTGACGACGACGTCGGTCGTCGTGCGCACCCCCGGGGTCGAGAGCAGATGGAGGGCCTGCAGCTTGCGCATGGCTAGCGCCGCCACCATCTGCGGATCGCCCAGCTCGTTGACCGCGGCGTCGATGCCCGACAGGTTGAGCGTCACCGCATCGGGGACGTCGAACCACTCACGCAGGCGGCCGAACAGCTCGGCCGTCACGTCGTGGAGAGCCAGCATGGCGTCGGGTTTGGGCAGGACCTTGGGATCGTCGCTCACGATGACGAGTCGGCACGGTAGACCGTGAGCCGCACGGTCGTCCCATCCGGGTTGGGGGTGAAGACCAGTTCATCGGCCAGCGTTCGCATGAGCGGGATGCCCAGCCCGCTCTCGTAGCTGAGCCGCATCGGATCGGTCGCAGCCGGCAGCTTCGACAGGCCGTTGGGGTCGAACCCGCCGCCTCGATCGGCCACCTCGACGGTCACGGTTCGGTCGTTCAGCTCGCACCGCACCAGCACCGGCTTGTCCGACCAGGCCGACTGGTTGGCCTCGATGGCGTTGGAGCAAGCCTCGGTGACGGCCAGCTTCAGGTCGTCGAGGCGAGCACCGCCCAAGCCCGGAGCCAGGGCACCGACTGCGGCATCGACGACCAGCCGCACCAAGGACAAATAGGCCGGCCGGGCTGGGATCTCCAGCTCGACGATGGCCACCGCTTTACTCCTCGATGGCGGCGTCGAGGGATGGGTAGAGCGGGAAAGCCTTGTCCAGTGCGGTGATCTCGAACA
>DASXTK010000237.1:0-3804 GCA_036505485.1 Acidimicrobiales bacterium | reverse complement strand
ACCGCCATCATCTTCGTCGCCGACCCACGCGACGTCATGGTGCTGCGCAAGAACCTGACCGGGGTCGAGCACGTGCCCAACTACCCGTGGGCGCTCAACCTGGCGGCCATACAAAAGGGATAAGGGCGGTCATGGCGCGGTTCGCCCTGACCAGACTGGCCTCGCTCGTCGGCATCCTCCTCGGCCTCTCGGTCATAGTGTTCCTGCTTGCGGCCGTGGTGCCCGCCGACCCGGTGCGGGCCATGGTCGGGGCGTCCGCCACGCCCCAGATCGTCGAGGCCAAACGCCACGAGCTCGGACTAGACCAGCCGCTGCCGGCCCAGTACGCGCGGTTCCTCAGCCGAGCGGTGCGGGGCGATCTGTCAATGTCGCTCCACACCCGCCGGCCGGTCCGAACCGACATCGCGGCGTTCCTCCCAGCAACGGTAGAACTTGCGGCGACCGCCCTAGCGTTGGCCGTCGTCCTCGGCGGCGCCCTCGGCCTGCTGACGGCACGCGGGGGGGGAACGACCGTGCGGGTCGCCCTGGTCGCCGGCGCGTCGGTGCCGGCGTTCCTGCTCGCGTTGCTGTTGCTGATTGTCTTCTACGCCCGGCTCCGCTGGGTCCCGGGATCGGGTCGCATTTCGTCCGATCTGGGCGCGCCAACCGGCCCCACCGGGTTGCTCATCATCGACGGGTTGGTCCACGGCCGGCTCGACGTCGTGCGCGATGCGCTGGCCCATCTGGCGTTACCGGCCTTGTGTCTGGCGCTTGGGCCGGCGGTCGCCCTCGGACGGACACTGCGGTCGTCACTGCAAACGGTCCTCGTCTCCGACCACATCCGAACGGCGCGGGCGAAGGCCCTCACCGAGCGCCGTGTGCTGCTGCGCCACGGCGTGCGCCCGGCGCTGAATGCTCCGTTGACGATGGCCGGCCTGCAAGTCGGCATGCTGCTCGCCGGGGTCGTCGTCGTCGAGTCAGTCTTTGCCTGGCCCGGGCTCGGGCTGTACACCGTGCGTGCCATCGCCAGCGTCGACTTCCCGGCGATCGTCGGCGTCACGCTGATGATGGGGGCGGTGTACGTCATCGTCAACGCCCTTGTCGACCTGGCGCAAGTCGCCGCTGACCCGAGGTTGCGTGCGAGATGACCCTCACGCCTCAAGGTCGTAGGCCCTCGTGACGCTGAGATCGCGTTGGCTACGGCCCCCTACTCATATCAGGGATGGCTCGTGATTCCGCCAGGGTCGGCCCTCGTCAAGGAAGCTCACGGGTCGATGGCGATCAGCGCTACGCCTCGCTATCCTCGGTCCGCTCCAGGGGTTGGGGAGCGGCACGGCGAAGCGGCCCTCGGGTGATGGTAGGCGGCCAGCTCCCCGACCACTGGTGGGCGGCCACCCATAATTGCATCGACCGGCCCCAACTGGCAGATCCACCGGTACATCGACCGCGAAGGGACCGCTGCGTATCATGCCGGCGCCACCGGACTGCGAAACATCCCCAGAGCGACTAACGGCGCGGCTTGGCGCCACTGACCTCGGCCTTCAACCCAGAGATCCGAGCATGATGCCGACCGTCGAACAGCCGAACGGCCCTCCCCGATGACCTGGGAGGCTTGGGTCGCCGTCGCAGTCGTCGGCGCCATCAGCGGCCCGGTCCAGTGGGTCGTCGTGGTCGTCGTGGCCGTCACCGTCGGCGGAGCGGGTGTCATGGCGTACCTCCGCAGCCCCACCGAGTTGCGGCTTCGAGGACCCGCCGGAGTTGTCTTCGGTCCAGTCGCGCCTCGCTGCCGTCACGGCTGGGACATCACCGAGACCGGCTTGGACTGCCCATTGTGCAACCCGGACGACAACCAGCCGCCACCGTGACGTCCGCACGCCTCCGGGGACGAGCTGGAAGCCGCTCTCGTCGGCGAGCTCCTGGATCTGGGCGGCGACGACGCTGCTCGGCCGCGACTATCGCCTGTGGCCGAGCCTGATGATGCCTGCGAGCGAAGTCGTCAGTGAGGCACTGGAGATCATGAAGCAGTAGCGGATCAACTACCTGCGAACCCGCAAGCCGGTCGGGGTCCGGGAGCATTGCCGCCCCTCATCGTCCCCTTGGTCCGCCACAGCCGGTCCAGTTATGCCGCCAGCGGCCCGGTGCCGTGCTCCAGGTACTGCAGGTCGGCGTGGCTGTAGAATGGCCGGCCGCGGAGGCGGCACGCCCCGCAGCCCCGGTCGCAGGTCTGCGGGGTGCACGGACGAGGGTCGTCGGGCTTCGGCCAGCAGCTGCATCTGCGGCCCTTGCCGAACCCCGATCCGGGCGGGATGACGATCTCCCCGGGCCGGCGCGACTTCCGGCGGGTCACCGGGCCTCACCGCCCTTGCTGGTTGCCGGCTCCGACCAACCCACCAGGCAGGCAGCGCCAAGTCGGAGCCGCATAGCGAGCACCCACCGTACTCTCGGCCGATAGCGGCATGCCTGAGCAGGGCGCGGCCGAGGCGACCGCTGGGCCCGTGTTCAACCGCTGCGACACCGACCCAACGCCCTCGCTGCGAGCCGAGCGCATCCCGCTGCAGCAGATCCCCATCGTTGACTTCGAGCCCTTCCGCCTCGGCGGACAGACGGACCGCAAGCGGGCGGCGCTCGACCTTGCGGGCGCCTTCCGCAACGTCGGCTTCGCCTACCTGGCCGGCCACGGCGTCGGCCAGGAGCTGATCGACCGGACCTTCGCCGAGGCCGCCCGGTTCTTCGCCCTCCCGCGCGAGAAGAAGGCCGAGGTGCCGGTCGAGAAGTCCCCCTGCGACCGGGGCTGGTTCGACCTCGGCATGGAGAACCTCGACCCGGACCAGCAGGAAGAAGGCGACCTCAAGGAGGGCTTCCGGATCGGGAACGACCTCGCGCCCGACCACCCCCTGGTCCTCCAGGGGCTTCCCTTCCACGGGCCGAACCAGTGGCCGGCGGAGCCTTCGGGCTTCCGGGAGGCGATGGAGGAGTACTTCGGCGCGGTGCACGGGCTCGCCGGGCAGGTGACCCACGCGGTCGCTACGGCGCTGGAGCTTCCCGAGGACTACTTCGACGCCTGGTTCACCACCGCGATGGTGATCATGAGCCCGCTGCACTACCCACCCCAGAAGGCGTCGCGGGGGAGATCGACGAATCGCGCATCGGCGCTGGCGCCCACTCCGACTACGGCTGCCTGGCGCTGCTCGCCCAGGACGACAAGGGTGGCCTCCAGGTCCGCAACACGGCCGGCCGCTGGATCGACGCCAGGCCGGTCCCCGGGACGTTCGTGGTGAACGTCGGTGACATGCTGGGGCGCTGGACCAACAACCTGTTCCCCGCGACCCTGCACCGGGTGATCAACACCTCTGGCGTCGACCGCTACTCGATCCCGTTCTTCTACGACCCGAACGCCGACGCTCCGGTGGAGGTCATCCCGACCTGCCTGGCCGAGGGCGAGCAGCCAAAGTACAAGCCAACCACCTCGCTGGCGCACCTGCAGGAGCGCTTCGGCGCCACCCTGCCCTACATCGACGACGCCCTGGTGGACAGGGAGCAGCCGAGTTCCGGTTGAGCGACAAGGCTGCGAGGACGACTCCGCTGATGGCGCTCATTTGCCTCTACGGGTGTGCTCACCGCCCTGTGGGTCATCCTCAAGATCGACCCGCCCGGCACGGGAGGCGTCGATCTCCGAAGCCCACCGCTCGGCGTCGTCGACCGGTCGGTAGCCCAGTCGTTCCGCCGAACTCGTGTCCCACCAACGACGCCGGTTGGCTGACACGCCGTACACAACGGTGAATGCCACCTCGGGCGCGACCAGGCAGCGGTAGAACAGCTCCACCG
>DASXTK010000236.1:0-1876 GCA_036505485.1 Acidimicrobiales bacterium | reverse complement strand
GCTGCGGATCCCGACGCTCTGGCCCGGGTCACGGTGTCTGGTCCCGATGTCGCGATCGATCGCCCGGAAGGGTCGTGGGTCCTGCCGGGTTACGCCGGCAGGCCCACACGCTGTTGTTCAGTTGGGTGCTTCGCTTCTTGTTACCGCCAGCTGGTGCAGCCGTTGTAGGTCAGCGACCAGTCGGCCGCCCGGCCCTTCACGAGGCAGGCGCGGGTCCAGTAGTTGAAGCTGACCATGTTGGTGTAGACGACGTTGCCGGGAGCGCTGCTCAGGCAGTTCATGGTGTAGGCGACGATCCGCCCACCGGACGAGCCCTCGATCCAGAGGAGGTCGTGGTCGTTCCAGCTGTTGCACGGGGCGTAGGTGCTCTTGAGCGTGTACCCGTATGCCCAGGCGGCGTTGCACGAGGGCGAGTACTTCAGCGAGATGAAGGTGTTGTCGCGCCAGAACGACTCGAGGGCGCGTCCGTCTCGATCGCAGCCGGTCTGGTGGGGGTCCTGGTAGTTGCAGCCCTCGGAGGTGCAGCTCGGCGCCGCCGGCGCCGCGGAGGCGGGGGCCTCGTGGGTGATGCCGACGAAGAGTGCCGATAGGAGCGTTGCGGCCAGTAGGCCGCCGATTCGTCTACGTATGGTCATGAATCTGCCCTCCTGTTCAGAGCAGTTGGGGGGTGGTTGCTTGGGGTCGTCGACGTTGGGTTTGTTCGGCGAGCCTCTGCCCGGGTCATGTACACAGCGGGAGGGCTTCAATCGCGTCGCGGGGGGTGAGGTAGCGGACGCTGACCCATCCGAAGGTCGGGCTGTTGGGGTCGCTTCGGCCGGTGGACGCGGCGGCGACGGCCTGGTCCTGAGGGATAGGGCCAACGAACCTCCACGGCGTCTTCACCCACGCCGTGTCGCCATAGACGTCCCAGCCTTCGACGCGACACACCGCGTAGACCTGCTGGTGTTCGTCGGCGAGCGCCAGACGCTCGCAGTCAGGGGTGTCGAAGCAGGCTTTGATCCAGACACCAGGAGGACCTGGGTCAAGGTATGTGCCTTGGACCGTCAGAGTCGTGCAGGGCACCCCGCCGCAGGTCGTGCCCGACGCGACCGGTGCCGCTCCTGTCGGCGGCGAGGAGGGGGCCGTCTGTGTCGTCGGTGGCGGCGCGACGTCGGTGGTGTCGGGGGTGATGGTGCTGCCCTGGGTGCTGGGCTTCTCGTCAGCTCGTTGGGTGAGCCACAGAACCAGTGCCACGACGATGCCGCCGGCCACCTTCACGCTGAAGCCGACGCGGCTGCGGCGAGTGGTGCGTTCCTTCTTGGTCGACTCCCGGGAAATCGACCCGGACCACTTCTTCTTCTTCTCGTAGTCGCGGGCGGCCTCGTGTACGGCCTCGCCGCCGGCGGTGGCCTTAGAGCCCTTGGCGGCGGCCACCATGTCGCCGGAGGTGTTCTTGGGCATCGGGGTCCTCAACATTCGGGCACGCCCAGCCGGTGGGTCTTGTCACGGACGAAGAAGGTGTCGGGCGCCCAGGCCCACTGGCCGTTGGGGGCGCGGACGCTGAAGTAAATGTTCGACTCGTAGGGGTCCGGGCCGTAGTCGGGCGGGTCGTACCAGGCCGCGTAGTTGTAGGTGACCCCGCCGGTGGCCCAGCACCGAGCGGTGAGGGTGGTCCCGTTGGCCACGGTGGTGACCTTGGGGAACGTCTCGTAGTCGTAGCCGGGGGGTGGCACCTCGACGTACAGCGGGTTGTCGGCACAGTTGTTGCCCCAGGTGTCGCAGCCGTTGACCGTGCCCTGGGCGGTGACCGGAGGCGGGGTGGTGGCGGGGGCCGGAGGCGCCGGTGGGCTCGGTGGCGCCTGCGGGCCGGGCGGAGCGACCGGCCCGGGATGGGAAC
>DASXTK010000235.1:0-26309 GCA_036505485.1 Acidimicrobiales bacterium | reverse complement strand
CGCAGCCGATTGATCACGAATCCCCGGACCCGGGCCCGCATCTGGTCCGGCAGCAGCGCCACCGTTCCGTAGAGCGCCGCGAACACCCCACCGCGGTCGATGTCGCCGACCACGATCGCCGGCAGGTCGGCGGCCTCGGCCAGCCCCAGGTTGACCAGGTCGCGGTCCAGCAGGTTGATCTCGGTCGGACTGCCTGCACCCTCGCAGATCACCACGTCGTACTGGGCCCGCAGCTCGGCCAGGGCCTCGAGGACGACCGGCCGCAGGTCCGGTTTGGCCTGGTGGTAGGCCTGCGCGGTCATCTCCCCGATGGGCCGGCCCCGCACCACGACCTGGCTGGTGCGCTCCCCGGTCGGCTTGAGCAGCACCGGGTTCATGGCCGAGGTGGGAACGGCCCCGGCGGCGATGGCCTGGATCCACTGGGCGTGGCCGATCTCGGCCCCATCGGCGGTCACCGCAGCGTTGTTGGCCATGTTCTGGGCCTTGAACGGAGCCACCCGCACGCCATTCCGCGCCAACAACCGACACAACCCAGCAACCACCAGCGATTTCCCAGCATCACTGGTGGTCCCGCACACCATCAACGCACCCGCCAACCCGTCGAAGTCCACGGAGGGCCTAGTGTCCGACGGCATGGCACGTGCCCAATCGTTGGTTCTGGTCAACACCGGTCATGGGAAGGGGAAGTCGTCGGCGGCTTTCGGCGTGATGGTGCGCGGCTGGGCCCGGGGCTGGCGGGTCGGTGTGGTCCAGTTCGTGAAGGGCGGCAAGTGGAAGACCGGCGAGCGCAAGCTGGCCGAGCAGCTGGGCATCGAGTGGCAGACCCTGGGCGACGGCTTCACCTGGGAGTCCACCGACCTGGAGCGCACCGCCCAGCTGGGCCGGGACGCCTGGGCCATCGCCGCGGAGAAGCTGTCGTCGGGTGAGTACGACCTGCTGATCCTCGACGAGCTGACCTACATCGTGAAGTACGGCTGGGTGTCCGCCGACGACGTGGCCGAGGCCATCCGCAATCGGGCGCCCAAGACCAGCGTGGTGGCGACCGGACGGAACGCGCCCGACGAGTTGATCGAGGTGGCCGACACGGTCACCGAGATGCGCAAGGTCAAGCACGCTTACGACAACGGCATATCGGCCCTGAAGGGCATCGAGTTCTGATCCCCGGCCGGCTCGGTCGCCGCAGCGCCCACCGGACGCCGGGCCGCCTCAGAGCACAGCAGACCGAACCCCACGGTGAGCAGGCCCCACAGCACGGCGTTGCCGCCTAGCGACGCCAGCCGGAAGCGCCAGATCAGCGCGGCCGGAACCTCGTCCGGGATGGTGTCGGGGTTGCCCGGCATGAGCACCATGATCAGCCCGAACGCCACCACGCCGAGGGCGGCGACGACGGCGATCCGGCGCGCATCGCTCCAGTCGGCCTGACGGAGTCGGCTGGACAGGTGGGCCAGCCCGGCCAGCACGAGCACACCCAGGATGATCACGAACCACCAGAGGCGTTGCCGCTCCCCGGCGGTGGCCGGATCCCCAACGGCGGGCGGATTGGGTGGGTACTTGAGCCACGGAACGGCGACGAGGGCCCCGGCGATGATGGTGCCGGCGACCGCCACCCGGCGGAACGGATCAAGCCAGCGGCCCCGCAGGGCCAGGGCGGTGATCGACAGGATCAGCCCGTAGGCCGCTCCCAGGAAGGCCCAGCCGATGAACAGGCCCGCGCCCTTCTGATCGTCCCGGCTGACCTGCTCCGGATCGGCGGCGTGATGGGGCTCGGCAGCGATCCGCGCGTCCTCGATGGCGATGGCGTCGTCGATGACGGGTTCCGCCACGATGCGGAGGAACGTGGCCGCGAACAGGCCGGCGACGATGCCGACCAGCACGGCCCAGAGGATGACCGAGCGCGGGCGCGCCAGATCAAGACGCTTCGACATGGTTCGTCCCTGGTGCCGGGTCAGTGGCAGGGCGCGCCGCTGGAGTGCCGCGCGTCGTGGAAGAACTCATGCAGGAACGTGCCGGTGCTGTCGGCCATGGCGCTGGCCTGGCCGTTGTCGAAGGCGATCAGCCAGACGATGCCGGCCGCGAAGGCCAGTAGTCCGATCAGCGCCCAGGTGGGAATGCGGGCGATCGTCGGTGCGCCGACCGCGTCCGTCGCCTCGACTGGTGCAGCCGCAGCGGGTGTGTCCATAGCAGGGACCTCCATCCTCGTGGAGCGGTGACCGTTGTCTGCCGGCCACCACTTATGACCCCCACGGTCGGTCTCCTGGCTCCCGGCTCGGGCGCTCGCCCCGCCTTCCCAGGTCTTCTCTGACCCAGTGGCGATGGTGGGGTCTGCTCGCCGGTAACAGTGGCGGGACCGCGTCGGATTTGCACCGACTTCCCGGAACCGTGGATTGCCCACAGTAGTCGCCCCCCGCCGACCACCGCCCAGCCGTGGAGGGAATTCAGCTGCGGCCGGAGGAGAGATAGTCGTGCAGCGTCTCGGCTTCGTCTTCGAGCTCACCGATGCGGGTCTTGACCACGTCGCCGATGCTGACGATGCCGGCGAGCCCGTCCTTGCCCACGACGGGGATGTGGCGGATGCGGCGCTCGGTCATCAGCTTCATCAGCTCGTTGACCGTGGCCCGGGGTCCGCAGGTGGTGAGGTCGGTGCTCATCAGATCGCGCACCGGCCGTTTGAGGACGGCGGATCCCTCGTCGGCCAGAGCCCGGACCACGTCACGTTCGGAGATGATCCCGGCGATGTCGTCGGCCTGCCCGGTGACCACGATGGCGCCGATGTTGTGCTCGCGCAGCGTGGCCACGGCCTGGTTCACCGTGGTGTCGGCCGTGATGGTCACGACCTGCGCCCCCTTCTGCTGGAGGATGTGATCGATCAGCACCCGGCTGGACCTCCTACGTCGTCGGCTACGCGCCTGCGGATCGCCTGTACCCCGAGCCCCACTGTCCCACACCGCTACCGTGCCAAACTGCCGCGTCACTCTCAGTTGTAGCGGTTGTGGTGGACAGATCCGGTTGTGCGCGGACGCCGGGCCAGGCCATCCTGCTGGCGTGACAGATCTCCTGGCCGGTGCTGGGGACGGCCGAGATAGTCCCTTGCTTCAAGCTGCGACGGTCGTGCTGCTGCGCGACGGCGCGTCCGGGCTCGAATGCCTGATGTTGCGCAAGACCGAAGGCCAGGCCTTCGGGGGGTTGTGGACCTTCCCTGGCGGCCGGGTCGAGGAGGGCGACGGCGCCGGCATGGAAGGAGCCCGCCAGGCCGCGGTGCGGGAGGCGGCCGAGGAGACCGGGCTGCTGATCGACCCCGCCGGGCTGGTCCCGATGGCCCACTGGACTCCACCCACCAACGCACCCCGGCGCTACCTGACCTGGTTCTTCGTTGCTCCCACGCCGCTGGATGCCGCCGATGTGGAGGTGGACGGCGGCGAGATCGACGACCACGTGTGGCTCTCGCCGGCCGCGGTGCTGGAACGACACGGCCAGAGCGAGATCGATCTGTTGCCGCCCACGTGGATCACCCTGAACCGGCTGGTCGGCCCGACCGATGTAGCCGCTGCGCTGGCCGAGGCCTCGGCCCGGCCGATCGAGCGCTTCTCGACCCAGATCGCCAAGACCGCCGACGGGGTGTTGGTGGCGGTCTGGGACGGCGATGTGGCCTACGTCCCGGGCGGGTCGGGGGCGTGGGAACCGCAGGGCGGAACCGACCTCGCAACCCCCGGCGCCCGCCATCGGCTGTTCATGGACCCGGCAGGCTGGCGCTACGAGCGGCGTGAGGGAGCCAAGTCCTGATGCCGACCTCGTCGTCCAGCGCGGCGCTGCGCTGCGCCGAACAAGCCCGGTCCGGCGGCTACCTCCCCGCCGGGACTGCTGCCAGCGCGCCGGTGTTCCTGCTGGTGGAGACCCCGTTGCCCTGGCCCGCGGACATCTCCGACCACCCGCTGCTCCAGCCGGTCGCCCCGGTGGCCACGGCTCATCGGGCCCGGATCCAGGGGCTGGTCCCCGATGCCGCGGTGGCGTCGACGCCGCCCGGGACGACCCGGGTGATCGTCTACCGCCATCCCCCGGGACCGTTCCGCCGTTATGTCCGCCACGAGCGGATGGTCCCGACCGACCGGCTGGTCGAGGAGGTCGACTCGCTCCTGGCCGAGCTGGCCTCGGCCCCGGCCTCGGACCTGGCAACGCCCGTTCGTTCTGTGACCGGTATGCCGCGCCCAGGCGCGGCATACCGGTCACAGAACGGGGTGGAACCGGCCACCACCAACGGTTCCCGGTCGGAGGTCGATGTCCTGGTGTGCACCCACGGCAGCCGGGACGTCTGCTGCGGTAGCGACGGCATCCGGATGCACCGGGACCTGGTGAGCCTGGGGCTGCCCGGGGTCCGGGTGTGGCGCACCAGCCACACCGGGGGCCACCGCTTCGCGCCGACCGCGGTGACCTTCCCCGACGGTCGGGCCTGGGCCTCGGCCTCGGCCGGGCTGCTGGAGGGGATCGTGACCCGCACCCTGGGGTCCTCCATCGCCGGAGCCCACGACCGGGGCTGCGCCGCGTTCCCCGATCCGTTCACCCAGGCTGCGGACGGTGCCGCGCTGGCCGCGGAAGGGTGGGGCTGGCTCGACCTCGCCCGCACCGCAGACAGCGTTGCGCTGGCCGACGATCGCAGGGTCGTGACCGTGACCGGAACCGACGAGGTCGGTGGAATCGTCGCCTACGAGGCCGAGGTGGTGGTCCGCCGGGTGGTGCCGGTTCCCGACTGCGGCCGGCCCCTCGATCAGGCCCGCAAGACCAGCCCCGAGCTCGAGGTCGTGGCCCTCACCCGCAACTAGCTCCTCGGCTGGCAACCTTGCCGGCGTGACCGACGTGGCCCCACCGCAAACCATCGACGAGGAATCCGAGTACGACGACGATCCGGCCCCGTCCGGGGTGTCGTGGCCGCGGGTGGCGGTACTTGGCGCGGCGCTGGTGTTCCTTGGGTTCGCCGCCGGACTGTTCGTCAGCCGCGACCAACCACCGGGCAAGGACTCGGTCGACGTGGGCTTCTACCAGGACATGATCAGCCATCACGAGCAGGCGCTGGAGCTGTCGTCGCTGGCGCTGAGCAACGCCGACGACCCGACGGTGCGCGGGTTCGCCGCCGAGGTCCTGATCTTCCAGTCCCGGGAGATCGGCATGATGGAGACCGCGCTGCACGACTGGGGCACCAGCCGGGAGGCCCGGCCCGACACCGCCATGGACTGGATGGGCATGACCCCGGTTCCGGTCGACCAGATGCCGGGCATGGTGTCTGAAGACGAGATCGACCAGCTGCGCCAGGCCCGGGGCGCCGAGGCCAACGGCCTGTTCCTGACTCTGATGGCCAAGCATCACGCGGGAGGTCTGCACATGGCCGAGTACGCAGCCAACCAGGCCGAGGACCACGACGTACGGGCCTTGGCCCAGCTCATGGCCTACAACCAGGCGGTCGAGATCAACGAGTACGCCCAGACCGCCGAGCGGCTGGGCCTGCCGGTGCAGATCGAGCGGGTGCCGGTGCCGGCCAGACCCGACGACGCGAGCCACTGATTTCGGGGATGTTCATGGTCTTCGCGTGTGGGGCCGGGTCTCCGTGGGTTACCGTCAGTGATCATGGCTAGCGGAGAGTCGAGGCGACGCCGGCCCGGGAGCACCGGGCAGACCCCAGCCGGAGGCGCCGACGCCGACAACGCGGCCTCGCCTTCCGCCCGACCCAACGGCGGGCACGACTCCTACCGGGCGATCCGGCGTGGTCGGCCCCGGGGTCCTCGGCGCAGCCGCGAGGAGCGCCGCAACGAGCTGCTCGACGGGGCGGAGCGGGCCATCCGCCGCATCGGCCCCCAGGCGTCGATGGAGGAGCTGGCGGCCGAGGCCGGCATCACCAAGCCCATCCTGTACTCCCACTTCGGGGACCGGGCCGGGCTGGCCGACGCCCTGGCCGAGCGCACCGCCAACCTGCTGATCGCCACGCTGGGCGACTCCTTGCGGGAAGCGGCCCGAACCGGGAACCCCCGGGATGTCGTCAGCTTCGCCTTCGAGTCGTTCTGCTCGTTCATCGAGAGCGAGCCCAGCATCTATCGGTTCCTGGTCCGTTCGTCCCTGGACGAGCCCAACCCGGTGTCGGCCCGGCTGGTGACCCAGATCGCCAGCCGCATCTCGGCCCAGCTGGGCCATGGGATGCGGCTCGCCGGGGTGGACTCCGGTCCGGCCGAGCCCTGGGGTTTCGCCATCGTCGGCATGGGGTTCGTGGCCGCCGAGTGGTGGCTCGACCGGCGCACCATGTCCAAGGCCGACCTGATCGACTACCTCACCCAGCTGTGCTGGGGCGGTCTAGCCGGCGCCGGTCTCGACCGCCTGGTCCCCATCGAGGTCATGGAGGCCACCGAGGCCGAGGATGCCGCCGGCGAGGCCAACGCCCTCGGTCTGACCGCCGAAGGCACGGTCACCCCGCTCCCCAAGCGCAACTAGAGGTCCAGCCGCCCGACATAGAGGTCGACGACGTCGTCGACCGAGACGTCGCCGAGGACCGACTGCAGCGCACCGTGGAGCCACAGCTCGGCCAGGCCGTGGACGTGGGACCACAGCAGCGCCGCGAGCTGGTCGGGGGAGACGTCGGCGTGCCAGCCCTCGGCCTGGGCCGCCGCGGCCAGACTGACCAGCTGCCCGAACGACGCCTGACCTGCGGCCCGATAGTCCGGGTCGGTCACGTCGGCGAGCTCTCGGCGGAACATCACCGCGTACACACCAGGCTCGGCCACGGCGAAGTTGAGGTAGCCGGCGGCGGCCCGGCCGAGGCGGTCCCGGGCGGAGCTGCCGTCGGCTATCGCGGCGTCCACCGACGCCATCAGCTGCTCGAACCCCTCGGCGCTGAGCGCCGCGAGCAGGGAACCAAGCCCGGGGAAGTGGCGCAGCGGCGCGCCATGGGACACGCCGGCCTCCCGGGCGATGGCCCGGAGGGTCAGGCCCTCGAGCCCGTCCCGGGCCACCACCACCCGGGCCGCCCGCAGCAGGCGGGCCCGGGGCGTGTCGGCGTCGCGGCTCACGCGGTCAGCAGCCCGACACCGGCCGCGACAAGACCGGCGGCCAGCACCACGACCCCGGCGTACAACATCCAGATCAGTTTGCTCGGACGGTCGGCGCCGGGTCGAGCGACCGACAAGAAGAAGCCGCCGGGGATCAGCAGAGCCGCTACGGGCGCTCCGGTCCGGGCCAGCCATTCGCCGGCTCCGGACAGGTCGGTGGCATCGACGTAGGGCTGGATGACCAGCGACAGGATCACCAGCACGCCGGCGTGGGCGTGTCCGGCCCGGAAGAAAGTCTTCTGCAGGTCGGTCGTGGGCTGCTTGCCCAGGACCACCCGCAGCATGAACGTTCCGCCGAACTCGATGGTGACGAGGCTCAGCAGGAGGATGCCGGCGAGCGTTCGGGATGTGTCCGAGAGTTCCATGTAGACAGTGTCTACTCAAATGTAGACAGTGTCAACATCGAGCCGTGGAACTGAATCGCCACGGGCGGCGACCTGGGGACGTTGGGATGCAAGTCGATCGAGGAGGATCAATGAAGAAGTTGGTGCGCATGTTCGCGGCTACGGGCGTTGCGGGCGCAGGCCTGGCGTTGATGGCCCTACCAGCCGGCGCCCACATCTCCCCGGACAAGTCCGGGGTGCCCGCGGGCAGCTACAACAGCGTGACCCTGACCGTGCCCCACGGCTGTGAGGAGTCGCCCACCAAGGCGATCGCCATCCAGATCCCCGAGGGCGTGCTCAGCGTGACCCCGCAGGTCCACCCCGGTTGGGACATCGGCACCGAGATGGAGCAGCTGGCCACGCCCGTCGAAGGCGAGGGCGACCCGATCACCGAGCGGGTCAGCAAGGTGACCTTCACCGCCCAGGCCGGCAACGAGCTGAACCCGCACTACCGGGACACCTTCACCGTCGGGTTCAAGACCCCCGACACCGAGGGCGAGTACCTGTTCTTCAAGACCATCCAGACTTGCGTCGCCGGTGAGACGGCGTGGATCGAGGAGTACACCGGCGACGGTCCCGAGCCTGATCATCCGGCGCCGGCGCTGGAGGTCACCGCGGCCGAGCCGGAGGAAGGCAGCGACGACTCGTCGACCCAGACGACCGTGGCCGACGACGGTTCGTCCGACGACGAATCCGCTTCCACCGACGACAACAGCAACGACGACGACAGCGACAGCGCCAAGGGGCTGGCCATCGGCGGTCTGGCCGTCGGTCTGCTCGGCCTGGCCACCGGCGGCTTCGCGCTGGTCCGCACCCGCAAGCCGACGTCCTAGAAACTCCGGGCCCGGGTGGTCAGTAGATGACCCGGGCCCGGATCTTCTTGGCGTTGGGGGTGTAAGCGATCTCGGTGACGGTGTCGATCTCCGTCGGCACCGCCTTGGGGCCCAGGCCCCGCCGAAGCTGGACCCGCAGCCGCTTGTGGAGGTCTCCGAGCTCGTCCTCGTCGAGGGGCTCGGCCAGGAGCAGCGAGAGCTTGACCGCCAGGCCGCCGTCGTCGGTGGGGAGCGGCGAGACGAGCGCATCGGCGACCTCGGGACTCCCGCTGATCGCGGCGTACTCGATGGCCTCCAGCGAGATCCGCTCGCCGTCGATCTTCACGAAGTTGGAGCGTCGGCCGGTCACGTAGAGGAAGCCCTCGGGGTCGAGGTAGCCGTAGTCGCCGGTGTGCAGCCAGCCGTCCCGCAGGACCTCGGCGGTGGCGTCGGGGTCGTCGAAGTAGCCGGACATCAGCGTCGTGCCGGACACCACGACTTCGCCCTCGACGCCCGGCTCGAGCTCGTGGCCGGCGTCGTCGAGGATGCGGACGGTGAGCCCGCGCAGCGGCTTGCCCACCGAGGCCGGCACCCGGGCGCGGTCGGCGGCGTCGAGGATGGAGATCCGGGCCGCGGCCTCGGTCTGGCCGAACATCTGGAACAGACGGCAGTCCGCGGCGAGCACCTCCAGCAGGTCGGTGGCCTCGGCCACCTCCATGCGACCGCCGGCCTGCATGACCACGTCGACGGCGACCGTGGCCGCCAGGTCGGGGTCCCGTCGCAGCGCCGTCGTCACCGCACGGAGCTGGGTCGGCACCCCCGCCAGCGCGTTGCATCCGCCAGCGGTGAGGGAGCGGAGCACATCGCCGGGGAACTCCGGCCGCTCGACGCAGTACAGCGACCCGCCGGCCCGGAGATGGGTGTGCAGCACCGAGAGTCCGAAGCTGTGGGCCAGCGACAGGATGAGGGTGGTTCGGGTATCCGGCCCCAGGGGCAGCACGTCGAGGATGGCCTCGGTGCTCTCGATCCAGGCCCGGTGGCTGATCTGCACGATCTTGGGGCGGCCGGTGGTGCCGGAGGTGAACAGGTTGATCGCCGGGGCGTCCGGATCGGTCGGCGCCAGTTCGGGGAGCTGCTCGGCGGTGCCCTCGACCGGAACGTCGTAGCCGACCTCCGAACCGAAGGCCTCACCCTCCAGCCGCAGGCCCTTGGGTCGGATGATGCCGTCCAGCGCGGCGCTGGCCAGGTAGATCGGCCACGGAGGCTGGTCGATGCGGCGGGCCACCACGACGGTGTTGCCGTTGAGCAGTAGCGCCAGGTAGGCGGCCACGGCTCCGAAGCTGGGGCTCAGGTCGATGCCGACCCGGGCCTTGGTCAGTCCGTCTTGGGAGAGGGACTCGGCTAACGCGGCGACCGCGGCCCGAAGTTGGGGCCGGGTGAAGACGTCTCCGCTGGCCGCGACCAGGACGACGTCGTCGCCGTCCGGGTTTCCCAACAGATAACGCGCCAAATTGGCTGAACTAGCCCGCCCTTGCACCGCACTCTCCCTCATCGGACCCGCCGCTGCAGGTTATCCCGAGGTCGGCGGGGCGGCGGCCATCGCCACCAGGGTGACCAGGGCGGCGTCGAGCAGGTCGATGAGGTCGGTGCGGTCCAGGTCACTGGCTGGTTCCGAGATCCAGTCGATGACGGCCTCCTCGCTGAAGGCCACCCAGCCCCGCACGGCCAGACGCACCCGGGTCGGGGGCTTCTCCGCCCCGATGCGCTCGAACACGCGGTGACAGATCTCGGTCCGGGTCTGGTCGAAGATGGCCTGCAACGCCGGGTCGCTACCGGCCGCTCCCCGCACCAGCGACACGTAGGCGGCGGGGTTCTCGCTGACGTAGTCGACGAAGGCCTCGACACCGGCCCGCAGCTGCTCGATGAACGGCAGCCCGGGGTCCGGGGCGGTGCGCGCCAGCATGTCGGCTGCGGCCGCCCGCACCACGGCCTCGTGGAAGTCCCGCTTGGACGGGAAGTAGTGGAACAACAGCCCCCGGCTGATCCCGGCCGCGGCGGCGATGTCCTCGATGGCCAGCTGGTTCAGGGGGCGGGTGCTCAGCATCTCCAGACCCAGCTCCACCAGCTGGGTGCGTCGGGCCTCCGGATCCAGTCGGGTGCGGGCGGGGGGACGGGGCTCGGAGTCGGCTGACACCACGCTCCGCATCCTATTGACGCTGAATCAACAAACTGGACGCTGTTGAGCTACGTTCAACAGTCATGGCAGGTTCCACCCGCTTCGCTCTCGCCGATGCCGTGGCGCTGGTCACCGGGGCCGGGAGCGGCATCGGCCGAGCCACCTCGCTGGCCTTGGCCCAGCAGGGCGCGCAGGTCCTGGCCGTCGACCTCAACGGGGAGGCGGCGGAGAAGACCGCGGTCGAGTGCGCCCAGATCGGACCCGAGGCCCGGGGCATGGTCTGCGATGTGGCCGATGCCGCCGCGGTCCACGCCCTGGCCGAGGAGGTCCACGCCAGCCGAGGTCCGCTGCACGTGCTGGTCAACAACGCCGGTGTCGGCATGACCGGACGGCTGGCGGACATGTCGCTCGACGACTGGCGCTGGATCCGCAGCATCAACCTCGACGGCGTGGTCCACGGCTGTCGGGCCTTCGGGCCGGCCATGGTCGAGGCCGGACGGGGCCACATCGTCAACCTGTCGTCGGCGCTGGGGTACACGCCCCGGGCCACCGAGCCCGCCTATGTGGCCACCAAGGCCGCGGTGCTGGCGCTGTCCCAGAGCCTGCGGGCCGACTGGGAGCCCAAGGGCGTCGGCGTCACCGCCATCTGCCCCGGGATCATCAACACCGCCATCATCGACAACACCCGCTTCCTCGGCGACCAGGGTGACTACAAGGAGCGCATCACCAAGGTGTTCCGGCGGTCCCACAAGCCCGAGGCTGTGGCCAAGGTCATCGTCCGGGCCATCGTCGACAACCGGATCATGGTGCCGGCGGGGTGGGAGGCCAAGCTCGGCTGGTGGGCCCACCGGTTCCTGCCTCTGTCTGTCCAACAGCTCGGCGCCAGGCGGAACCTGTAATGGGCACCTTGCGGCGCGTCGCTGTGGTCGGCGCCGCGGTGACCGCCGGTGCGGTGGCCGGATGGGCGGCCGAGCGGGGCTGGCGTGCCGCGGCGGATCCGGCCGGACCCGACGGGCTGACGCTGCCCGAGGGCAAGGAGCGCGTCGTCACCACTGACGACGGCGCCGAGCTGGCGGTGACCATCTGCGGTTCGGGGGCTCGCAAGCGGCCCACGCTGGTGCTGGCCCACGGCTGGACCAACAGCCGCACGGTTTGGGGTGCGGTGGCCCGCCGGCTGGTCGATGCCGGGCATCGGGTGGTGCTCTACGACCAGCGGGGCCATGGGGCCTCGACCGAGGGCGAGACCCCCATCACCGTGGACCGACTGGGTGCCGACATGGCCACTGTGCTGGAGCAGCTGGACCTGCGGGACGTGGTCATCGCCGGGCATTCGATGGGCGGGTTCACGGCGATGGCCTTCGCCGCCGGCCATCCCGACCTGCTGCAGACCCGGGTGCGGGGCATCGTCCTGGTGTCGACCGCGGCCCACGGCGTAGGACTCGACGGCCGGCTCAACGTGGTCAGCGCCCGTCTGGCCGGCGGCGGCGCCACCAGTTGGGCCATGGCCCGGCCCCACTTGGGGCTGTTCATGGTGCGCGGCGTGGTCGGCCAGCGGGCGTCGCTGGCCCAGCTCGAAGCCACCCGTGACATGTTCGTGGCCACGCCTCCGGCGGTGCGGGCCGCCTGCGTCACCGCCTTCGGGACCATGGACCTCCGGGTCGGGTTGGCCAAGGTCGAGACGCCCACCGTGGTGCTCGTCGGGACCCGGGACACGCTGACCCCGCCCCGTCTGGGCCGGGCCATCGTCGACGTCATGCCCAATGCCCGGTTCGAGCTGATCCGCGGCGCCGGGCACATGCTTCCGCTCGAGGAGCCCGATCGACTGGCCGCGGTGATCGAGAGCCTGTAAATCTGACGGTATGTCAGAACCTGCTGTGTTGGTCGAACGGGAGGGCCATGTCCTCACCGTGACCCTCAACCGTCCGGACAAGAAGAACGCCTTCAACTGCGAGATGCTGTGCCGGCTGGTCGACACGTGGGACCTGATCGATGCCGACTCGGACATCCGGGTGGCCATCCTGACCGGCGCCGGCGGCAACTTCTCGGCCGGGGCCGACCTGGATCGGTTGGTCGGGGCGCTGCTGGCGGGCAAGCCGGCCGAGGACGAGTTCGAAGAGCGGATCCGCTCGGACTTCTCGCTGATCTACAAGGGGTTCCTCAAGGAGCACCGGGTGGCCAAGCCCCTCATCGCCGCGGTCGAGGGCTACTGCTACGCCGGCGGGATGGAGATCCTCCAGGCGCTGGACCTGCGGGTCGCCGCCTCCGGGGCCAAGTTCGGGCTGACCGAGGTGCAGCGCAGCCTGTTCCCCATGGCCGGATCGACCGTGCGGCTGCCTCGGCAGATCCCCTGGACGGTGGCCATGGAGATGCTGCTGACCGGCGACCCGATCACGGCGCAGCGAGCGTTCGAGGTCGGGCTGGTGGGGCATGTGGTGCCCGACGGCTCGGCCCTCTCGCAGGCTCGGCAGCTGGCCGATCGCATCGCCCGCAACGGTCCGATCGCGGTGAAGGCCATCAAGGCCGCGGTGATCGAGTCGGAGTGCATCCCCGAGGCCGCGGCGTACCAGCGGGAGCAGGAGCTGGGCATGGAGGTCATGGCCTCCAACGACGCCAAGGAAGGGCCTCGGGCCTTCGTCGAGAAGCGGGAACCCAAATTCACCGGCACCTAGCCCGCGCCGCGGCGCTCGGACCGCTAGTTCGTTCGGGCGGTTTCTTCGGCTCGGAGGGTTAGGTAGTTGGCGCGGATGTGGAACGTGGAGCGCATCTGCTCGGTGAGCTCGGCTACGAACTCGTCGCGGTAGGTGGCGTCCACCAGCATGGCCACCGTGTAGTAGAGGCCGGAGAAGGCGGCGATCCCGAACGACGACCGCAACAGCTGGTCGGTGACGACGACCTTCTCGCCGAACAGGCTGAAGTCGAAGAGCTGGTTGGCTTCGGCCCCGACCCAGGTCTCGCCCAGCTTCACGTCGACCAGCAACGCCCCGAACGCAGCGAAGAACAGCCAGACCAGCATGGTGACCAGCAGGATCTGCAGAACCTGGCTGATGAGGATCACCATCGCCAGGTTGATCCGCTCGGGCCGCCGCAGGGGTGTGCCGGCCAAGTCGACGGTGTCCTCGATCCCGTTCACGCTTCCCGGCAGCCGTACAGCGAGGAACAGCAGCCCGATCACCACGAACAGCAGCACCGTGGCGATGTAACGCGGGGTCGCCACCAGGCTGAATATCTGCCAGATCTCGGCGGCGAAGAACGAGACCAGCCCGAAGAACAGGATCAGCGGCAACGCCCGGACCATCAACGTCAGCGAGGCGGCGAGCTGGGCGAACAGCCGGGCCCCGGCCCAGCGGATGATCGAGAACAGGCCGAGGCCGATGACCAGCCAGGCCAGGCCGATCAGAACCAGGTTGGCGAGGGCGGTGAGGGCGGCGCTGCCGATCTGTCCGCCGAAGACCAGCGGCAACAGAGACGGCAGCAGCACGAACGCGGTCAGCTCCGGCAAACCGACCCGTTTGGGCAGGGCGAAGAAGGGCCGCTCCATGAACCGGTTGAACAGGCCGTAGGACGCCACGAGCATCGCTACACCACCGAGCACGGCGGCCAGGTTCGTCTGGAGCGACCAGTCGCTGTTGAACGCTCCGGCCACCTCGAACAGCGCGACGACGGCGAAGAACGGCAGGGCGCGGGTGAAGATGTCCTCGGCCGCGGAGTAGTCCTGGATCAGCGCCGGCATCCCGGCCCGCCGGAGCTGGCGTTCGCAGGCGACGAGACGTGCATCGTGGGTTTCGATGGCCGGGAGCCTAAGCGGCTTGTCCGCTGACGTGATTGGCGGGCACTGGCCACAAACTGAAACACGTTCTACATTGCCGGGCATGCTCTCGCCGCTCGACGACTATCCGATCCACCAGGTGGCCCAGCCCATCCGTCGGGTCGGGACGAGCGATCGCAACTTCTACGACCGCTACTACTTCAACTGCATGTCGATCGGCGACGGGACCGACGATCCCGACCTGCCGTTCCTGATCATGGGGATGGGCCAGTATCCCAACCTCGGGGTCACCGACGCCTTCGCCGTCGTGGTCCACCAGGGCATCCATCGGGTGGTGCGGGCGTCCCGGGCGCTGGGCGACGACCGCATGGACACCACCGTCGGGCCGTTCTCGGTCGGCGTGCTGCGGGGTCTGGAGGAGCTGCGGTTCCGTCTCGACGACGCCGAGACCGACACCGGTGTCGCCACCAGCCTCAGCTTCGACCTGACCTGGACCGGGGCCCAGCGTCCCATCGAGGAACCCCGTCACACCGACCGTGACGCGGTGGGCCGGGTCTTCCTGGACGCCTGCCGACTGGCACAGGCCGGCAGCTGGACCGGTTCGATCTCGATCGAGGGCCGCAGGTGGGAGGTCACCCCGGACAAGTGGTGGGGATCCCGGGATCGGTCGTGGGGGATCCGTCCCTCGGGCGAGTCCGAGCCGGCCGGGATCACCGCCCATCTGCCCGGCGCCGGGTTCAAGTGGCTGTACGTGCCGGTTCGGTTCGAGGACCAGTCGATCTTCGTCATCTGCCAGTCCCGCAACGACGGCTCGCGGGTGCTGGAGGAAGCGGTGCGGGTTTGGCGCAATGCCGACGGCGAGGGGATCGAGCACCTGGGGCGGCCGGAGTACGACCTCACCTGGGACGACGACAGTCGGTTCGTCCAACGGGCCACGGTTGGCGCGGGGAAGATCGAGCTGCGCGTGGAGCCGATCCGGCAGATCCACCTCGGGGTAGGGACCGGCTATGGCTTCGATGCCGAGTGGCGCCACGGCAAGTACATGGGCGACCTGGTGGTCCAGGAACGCCAATGGGATCTGTCCACGGACGAAGGCCGCGCGGCCATGTGGGGCATCGTCGATTCGTCGGCCCGAGTGACGACCGTCGACGGACAGGTGGGCCACGGCCTCTTCGAGTACATGTTTCTTTAGGCGTCGATACGCTCGGCCCGAGGTACCACGACGGGGAGGTTGGGTTGTGGCCGATCTGGTCATCCGCAACGGGTTGGTGGTCGATGGGACCGGAGCCCCGGCGTTTCCCGGCGATGTGGCCGTGTCGGATGGGTGGATCGTCGAGGTGGTTCCCGCAGCTGACGGAGGAGCCGCCGCCAGCCCCGCGGCCCGAGTGATCGACGCCGACGGACTGCTCGTCGCGCCGGGCTGGGTCGACATCCACACCCACTACGACGGCCAGGCCACCTGGGACCCCGAGCTGACGCCGTCGTCGTGGCACGGCGTCACCACGACGGTGTTCGGGAACTGCTCGGTCGGCTTCGCTCCGGTGCGGCCGGGCCGCGAAGGCTTCCTCATCAACCTCATGGAGGGAGTGGCGGACATCCCGGGCTCGGTGCTGTCCGAGGGCATCGACTTCCGCTGGGAGTCGTTCCCCGAGTACCTGGACGCTCTCGACGAGACCCCGCACGTGATGGACATCGGCACCCAGGTTCCGCATGCCGCGCTGCGGTTCTGCGTGATGGGCGAGCGGGGCGCCGACCACGCCGAGGTCCCGACCGACGACGAGATCGCCGAGATGGGAAAGCTGGCCGCCGAGGCTCTCGAGGCGGGGGCGCTGGGTTTCTCCACCTCGCGCACGGTCAAGCACCGGGCCGCCGATGGCCGCTACACCCCCAGCCTCTCGGCCGCCGACGCCGAGCTGGTCGGCATCGCCGAGGCCATGGGAGCCGCCGGGCGGGGCGTGCTGCAGTGCAACTCCGACTTCAACCCTCCGCCCGACCCCGCCCTGCCGCCCTATGCGGCGTCGGCTCCGCCGACTCGTGAACCCTGGAGGCACGAGATAGAGCTGTTGCCGCATCTGGTCGAGGTGTCCGGTCGGCCGCTGTCGTTCTCGCTGATCCAGGTGGACCATGCCCCCGACCGCTGGCGTGACCTGCTGGACCAGGTGGCCCAGTCCAATGCCCAGGGCCATCCGATGCGGGTGCAGGTGGGCGCCCGGTCCATCGGGGTCGTGTTCGGGCTGGAGGCGACCCTGCACCCGTTCATGGTCCACGCCACCTACAAGGAGCTGGCCGGCCTGCCCCTCCCCGAGCGGGTGCATCGGCTGCGGCAGCCCGATGTGCGGGAGGCCATGTTGGCCGAGCCCACCGATTCCGGTTTCGCCATCTGGCTGGGCCATGCGCTGGGACGGACCTTCGAGCTGGGCGATCCTCCGAACTACGAACCCGCGCCGTCCGACTCCATCGCGGCGCGAGCCGAGCGCGACGGGCGTTCCCGCCGGGAGCTGGCCTACGACCTGCTCCTCGCCGACGAGGGTCGGGCGCTGCTCTACCACCCGTTCGAGAACCCTCCGCCCGACCCCGCCCTGCCACCCTGTGTGGTGTCGGCTTCGCCGACTCGTGACGATGGGGAGAGCGAGGGCAGCCTCGATGCCCTCGGCGAGATGCTGCAGTCGCCCCACACCGTGGCCGGGCTGGGCGACGGCGGCGCTCATGTCGGGACGATCTGCGATGCCAGCTACCCGACCACGCTGCTGACCCACTGGGTCCGTGACCGGACCCGGGGCGACACCCTGCCGGTCGAGCTGGTCGTGCGTCGCCAGACGTCCGACGCAGCCGGGGCTTTGGGGTTCACCGACCGGGGTGCCCTGAGGCCGGGGATGCGGGCCGACGTCAATGTGATCGACCTGGACGGCCTGCGGCTGCATCCGCCTCGGCTGGTGTGGGACCTGCCCGCGGGCGGCAAGCGGCTGGTCCAATCGGTGGACGGCTACCGGCACACGTTCGTGGCCGGTGTCGAGACCTACTGCGACGGTTCCTGGACCGGCGCCACCCCCGGCACCCTGGTACGAGGGGTGTGAGGTAGCCGGCTGATGGATGCCTGCACCGTCGCTGCCGGACTCTGGGGCGGATTGGGCGGTGATCCAGCGGCCCTCGATCGGTTGACGGTGACCGGCCCGGCCCACGCGTTGCCCTCGGTCTTCCCGGTGACCGCGGCGGCGGCGGGGGCGGTGTCGGCGGCCACCATGGCCGCGGCCGAGCTGTGGCGGGTTCGGGGCGCTCCGGCCAAGCCGGTGGCGGTGGACACCCGCCACGCCGCGCTGGCCTGCCTCAGCGAGCGGTTCACCGAGGTGGTGGGGCAGGAGCGGCACGACATCTGGGGCCCGGTCAGCGGGACCTACGCCACTCGGGATGGCTGGATCCGGCTGCACGCCGTGTTCCGCCGGCATCGGGAAGCCGCGCTGCGGGCGCTGGGGGTCAGCGAGGCCGATGCCGTGGCGGACCGTGACGTCGTGCGGACCGCGGTGGCCCACTGGGACGCCGCCGCCCTCGAGGAGACCGTGTACCGGGAGGGTGGCTGCGCCGGGGCGTTGCGGTCGATCGAGCAGTGGCGCACCTCGCCCCAGGCCGCGGTGGTGACGGCCCAGCCGCTGGTGGGACTGACGCCGCTGGGCCGCAGCGACGGCACCCACGCCGTTTCCGGGGAGCTCGACCGGCCGTTGCGGGGGATGCGGATCCTGGACCTGACCCGGGTGATCGCCGGACCCGTGGCCGCCCGCTTCCTGGCCGCCTATGGCGCTGAGGTCCTCCGGATCGATGCCCCGACCAGCGACGATGAGCCGCAACTGGTGACCGACACCGTCGTCGGCAAACGCAGCGCCTCGCTCGACTTCCATCTGGACGACGATCGGCGTCGGTTCGACGCATTGGTGCGGAAGGCCGATGCGGTGCTCTGCGCCTATCGCCCGGGTGCGCTGGAGGAGCTGGGCTACGACCCGGCCAGCCTGGCCTCCCTCCGCCCGGGGCTGGTGGTGGGGGTGCTCTCGGCGTACGGCGGCGTCGGTCCCTGGGGTACGCGGCGGGGGTTCGACAGCCTGGTCCAGATGACCACCGGGCTGGCCGAGGCCGGACGGCACGCGGCCGGCGCGGAGATGCCCGTGCCGCTGCCCTGCCAGCTGTTGGACCACGCCACCGGCTACCTCCTCGCCGCCGGGGTGATCGCCGGCCTGACCCGCCGGACCGCGGCGTCGCGAGGCGGCGGCTGGCTGGTCCAGGCCTCGCTGGCGCGGACGTCCTGCTGGTTGGAGGGCCTGGGTCGATCAGGGTCGGTGGACGTCGACGCCCCGCCGACCGACCTCCCCGAGGACCTCACCGTCGACCTGCACGGCCCCCTCGGCCACAGCCGCCACATCGCCTGCCCCGGCTGCATAATCGGCGCCGCCCCCCACTACACCACCGCCCCCATCCCCCTGGGTCAAGACGATCCCCACTGGCTCTAGCCCTGCCAAGAACGCTTCAGTCAGGGCAGCCGGTCGCGGTAGCGATGGCTCGGCAAGCAGCCGCCATGGACGCCGGCCGAGCGCGTCCGAGTCGTCGAACGAGGTTGCGACGAGGCAACAGGAATGTGTTGTCGAAGTTGGCCACCGAGTCGTCGGCCAAGCCGTCTTCCTTCCCGAGAGCAACCTCGGTCGCGAGTCCTCGAATGGTCGACGTGATCGGCGCACAGATCACCGAGTGGAGCAGGCGGCCCAGAGGGTCGCGTGTTAGGACGAGGACCGGACGCCGCTTGTCACCGGGTACATCTGCGAACCACACCTCTCCCCGACGTGCTGCCGGCAGGCTCACGGATCGCTGCCGTAGATGGCGTCGTAGTCCACGTCGTCGTCGTCGAGATCGAACTCGACCGCGAGCCCACCCACATCGAGGTCGTCCTCGCCGAGCGGAAGGTCTTGGTAGGCCGCCACATCGCGGCGCAGCTTCTCGGCGTGGATCAGGCGATCGAGAGCGACGTCGAGAACCTCGGACATCGATGTTCCCCCGATCAGGAGCCGAGCCTCCTCGACCTTGTCGCGGTCGAGCGTCACCGTCGCCTTCCCTCTGGTCATACTTCGATACTACCGGATGGTGGTATCGGACGTACCGCCTAGAGGAGGGCCTGGACGGTGGCGATGGTGTCGGCTTGGGTGGGGTCTTTGTCGGGGCGGTAGCGGCGGACTCGGGCGAAGCGGAGGGCGACTCCGCCGGAGTAGCGGGTGGAGGACTGGACGCCGTCGAGGGCGATCTCCACCACGAGCTCGGGGCGCAGATGGACGACAAACTCGCTGGTGTCGTTGGTGGCCAGGGCCGGGAAGGTCTCGGTCTGCCAGCGCAGCAGCTCGTCGGTGAGGCCCTTGAACGTCTTGCCCACCATGACGAACTCGCCCGTGTCGGGGTCCCGGGCCCCCAGGTGCAGGTTAGACAACCAGCCCTGGCGCCGGCCGTGCCCCCACTCGGCCGCGAGCACCACCAGGTCGAGGGTGATCACCGGCTTGACCTTGCGCCAGGCCCCACCTCGTCGGCCGGCGTCGTAGGGAGACGACGCAGCCTTGACCATGACCCCCTCGTGCCCGGTGGCCAGGGCTTCGTCCAGGACACCCTGAGCCTCGACCGGATCGGCGGTGAACCGTCCGGGGATCCGCCACGGTCCGGCCACCCGCTCCAGCACGTCCAGCCGTTCGGTCAGCGGTAGGTCGAGCAGATCGGCGCCGTCGACATGGAGGCAGTCGAAGAACCGGGCGTCGAGCCCCGGCCCGCCAGTGTCACCCACACCGCCGTCGGCCCGCCCGAACTGGCTCATCGTTAGCTGGAACAGCTCGGGCCGGGCGGTGGCCTCGAGAGCGGTGCCGCTGTCCTCACTCCAGCCGATGGCCTCGCCGTCCAGCACCAGCTGACTCGCCGGCAGGGACCGCACCAGCGCCACGATGCCGGGAAGCCGGTCGGTCACGTCGTTGAGGTTGCGGGTGAAGATCCGCACATCGTCGCCGGCTCGGTGGACCTGGATCCGGGCGCCGTCCAGCTTGTGCTCCACCGACGCCAGCCCGCCCACGAGCTCCAGCGCCTCGATGACGTCGTTCGCAGTCTGGGCCAGCATCGGCTGGATCGGACGCAGCACGGTCAGGCTGATCTCCGCCAGCCCGGCCTCGCCGTCGCGCCGGGCCACGGCGGCGATCCGGGGGAGGTCGCCGGCCAGCATGGCGGCTCGGCGCACCGCGGTCAGCGGCACATCGGCGGCCTTGGACACCGCGTCGGTCACGATCCCGGCCAGCGCGCCCTGGCGGAGCTCACCCACAAGGAGCCGGCCGAGGAACCACTGCTCGGCCTTGGTGGCCCGGGTCCACAGCTCGGTGAGCGCCGCGGTCCGGGCCGCCTGCGATCCGGCTCCGTTGATGCCGGCCAGGGTGGTCAGGGTCCGGTCGACATCGAGGATCTGCAGGCTGGGCGTGGAGGCCGGATCCACCTCCAGCCGGGAGATGGTGCGCCACCCGATCCCGATCTTGCGCTGCAACGGCTCGCCGGTCAGCCAGGCCACCGCCACCGGGACCTCGTCCAGCTCCAGCCGGCGCAGCAACTCGGCGATGGCCGCGATCTTCTTGGACCGGGCCCGCGTCTCGGCTACCGCCTCCGAAGTAGCCACCACCTCAGCGAACAACACCCGAGGATTCTGCCTGCTCCTCGCCGTGTTCAGGGGCGGAGGAGGATGTGGCGCTCGATGGTGGCGGCGGTCTCGCCGAAGCCCTGGACGATGATGTGGTCGTAGGCCAGGAGCCGGTGGGTTGCCGGATCGAAGTAGAGGACGCTCGCGGTCAGCGGATGGGGTTCCTCGCCCTGGAGCCCGCGCAGCCCGGCCCCGCCGGTGGATCCCTCGACCATGAGCAGAGTCTCCTCCGGTTCCTGGCCGGGCTGGGTGGTGGTCGTCGTTGTCGTTGTCGTGGTCGCCGATGAGTCCGAGTCAGTCTCCTCCGGGTCGGGGGGATCCAGGGTCGACTCGCGGAACTCGTGGGTGTGCCCGGCCAGCACCAGTGGAACCTGTCCACCCATGTCCGCCGCCGAGCGGGGGTCATGGATCATGGCCACGTCGATCTCCGGAGGCTCGGACTCGTCCAACCGCTCCGCCGCGGTCGGGGCGAAGGCGTCGGCCTGTTCCCGCTCGGTCTCCACGTCGGAGGGCTCGTCCTTGTTGGGCGTGTAACGCGTGTCGCCGATGCCCCAGAACCGCAGCCCGGCGACCACCTCCGACCCGCCGTCCAGCACGACGGCGTTGGGCTGCGCCGCGACCGCCGCCGCGGTCTGGGCTGAATCGTGGTTGCCGCGAACGAAGACGTACGGGACGTCCAGCTGGCCGATCTGGTCCACCAGCCGGCTCTCGGCCCCGCTGCCCCAGTCGGTGATGTCGCCGGTGTCGGCGATGACGTCGATGCCGAACTGCTGGTCCAGCTGCTTGATGAGGTCGAAAGCCTGAAGGTTGAGGTGGATGTCGCTGATGTGCAGGACCCGGATGGTCCGCCCGTTCGGTTCGAACGTCGGCAGGGAGTCGGCGGCCAGGTACAGCGTGACCACGTTCCCCACCAGATCGCTGAGCTGGGCTCGGTATTCGCCATAGCGGTCGATGATGTCCTCGATGTCGCCTACCGCGGTCGGGGCCGAGGTCAGCAGCCCGGTGTAGCGGGGCTCGGACACCGCGTCGGCGTTGAAGCTGGCCGCGGTTCCGGCGCCGACCCCGGCGACCAGCAGCGCCCCCACCCCGAGGCCGGCCAGCCCTGAGCGCCAGCTCAGCCGAGCGATCAGCGCACCGGCGGCGGCCCCGAGCATGGCCACCAGCGCACAGCGCACGGCCAGACGGACCATGGCCCGGTGCACGTCGTCGGCCACGTCGTTGCCCAGACGGTCATCGATGACCTCGGGGTTGTTGGCGATCCGCTCGGCCTCCTCGGGGCGGAGCTGGTCGGCCCGCAGGTCCAGGGCCAGCGGCCAGTCGTGGGTGTCGAGGACGATGGTGCCTAGCGGCGCCAGGTGCAGCGTGGTCTCGCCGCCGAGGGAGGGCCGGGCGGCCAGCGTGGCGTCGAACGGTCCGATCTGGGCCCCGACCCGACCGGCCAGGGCCAGCGCCAGTAGGGCGCCAACCAGGGCAGCCGCCCCGATCTTGGCCCGGCGGCGCCACCGGACTGGTCGGTCCTCGCCTTCGGCCTCGGCGGGCGCTTCGTCCTCGGCCGCAACTGCGACCGGGACTTCGCCGTCACCGTCGCCGTCCCCGTCATGCGCGTTCCCAGACACCGGCGGCGCTTCTGGTTCCTCAGCTCCCAGCTCGACGTCATCGGGCGCCCCATCCATGACGGTCGGTCTACCCGTTTTGTGAGTCGAGACGACACGTCACCGTTGGCGAAACTCGCCGGCAAGCCGGCGAGAGCAACGAAGTTGCTGTCTTGGGCGCCTCGCTGTGAGGGCGCGCACGAGTCCCAAATCGCCCTGCGTGGGCTGTGCGAGCCGGCCTTCCGCTCGGCTGTTTTGGCGGCCGACACATCCAGAAGCCGAGACTCTCGGGCTGTGGACTTCGCGACGATGATGGCGCTGGAACAGCACGGGATCGACACCTGGGTCGGTGCCGGACCCAAGTACCCGTGGGGTGGGCTGTACGGCGGCCAGATCGTGGCCCAGGCGTTGCGGGCCGCGGCGGAGACCGTGGATCCCCAGTTCCGGGTGCACTCGCTGCACGCCTACTTCATCCGCCGCGGCGACCACGACGAGCCCATCCGGTTCGAGGTCGACCGGATCCGCAACGGCCGCTCGTTCCTCACCCGGTCGGTGGTGGCCCGCCAGTCCATCGGCGCCATCTTCAACCTGTCGGCGTCGTTCCAAAAGGAGGAGGACGCGGTCGAGGTCCAGACGGCCACGCTGCCCGACCTGCCGCCGCCCGAGTCGCTGAGGTCGGATTCGTGGAGTCCGATCTTCGACCGCCGCTTCGCCCCGCCCCCAGGACCAGGTCAGGTCGCGGCCTGGCTACGGGTCGAGGAACCGGTCGGGGACGACCCGACCCTGCAGGCGTGCGCCTTCGCCTACCTCTCCGACGACCTGCCGACCGATGCCGTGGCGACCGTGCACCCGGCCCGGATCGATGGCGACCAGTTCCACCAGCGGTTCTTCTCCGCCAGCCTGGATCACGCCATCTGGTTCCACCGCCCGTTCCGCACCGACGAATGGCACGTCCAGACCTTCACCTGCCACGGGTTGATGGGATCGCGGGGCCTGAGCATCGGCTACGTGTTCACCGCCGACGGCACCCACGTGGCCACCATCAGCCAGGAGGTCCTGTTCCGGGAGCTGCGCCCGGGCCGAGGATGACCGGCCAGTGGGTGAACGGGAGGTAGTGGCCGGCGCCGTCCACCAGCGTGACGGCCGCGTGGGGGAACCGGCGGGCGTACCAGGCGGCGAAGGCCGGCGGCGTCACCGTGTCGGCCGTGCCGTGCCACAGCGCCATGGGCAGCGATGGTCGGATCCGGTCGAGAACGAGGCCCAGTGGTCGGGCCTGGAGGGCGATGTCGGCGGCCACCCCAGTGAGGCCGTGGGCAACCGCTTCGACCAGCCCATCGGCGAGCCGTTCGAGCGCACCCGGTAGGGCGGCGAGGACCTCCTGGTCGGCCGGGCTGCGCTGTTCCCGCTGGTGCTCCAGGGCCAGGGCCCGGTCGCAGGGGTAGGGCGCCAGCATGGGCGCCACCCCGTCGATCAGCTCGGTGGGCGACAGCTTGTCGGCCATCTCCAGGAGACCGAGTCGCCCCGCGGCGGAGTCCCGAACCGCCGGGTCGTCGTAGGCGTCCCGCGGTACCACGGCCGAGACCAGGGTCAGCGCCCGCAGTCGGGACGCCAGCGCTGGGGATCCCGCCACCCACAACGCGGTCAGGGCGCCGCCGGACCAGGCCACCAAGTCGATCTGTTCCGCGATGCCGGCGGTATCCATCAGCCGGGCGAGGTCGTCGCCGAAGGCCTCGGGTTCGGTCAGCGAGGTGCCGCCGTAACCCGGTCGGTCGACGGCCAGCAGCCGGACACCATCCAGGCCCTCGTCGCTGGGCCGGGACAGGCGTGAATCCGGCGTGCCGTGCAGGTAGACGACTGGGCGCCCCGCGGGATGCCCGACGTCGTCGTAGCGGAGCGTCCGTCCGCCGGGCAGCGTCACCTCCTGAGCCAGGGCCATGAGCCGGACCGTACCTGACGGTGTCGCAATCTCGGCCGGCTCGGACATGAGAGCCTGACGAGCAGGAGGGGACGGCTGGGCGTGGATCGGGACCGGGATCGGGACAACTTCGCCACCATGTTCGACCGCCATGGCCCAGCGCTGTACCGCTACGCCTACCGCCGGGTGGGTGCGGATGCGGCCGACGACGTGGTGGAGGAGTCGTTCGTCGTGGCCTGGCGCCGCCGGGCGGAGCTCCCGGACGACCCGCTGCCGTGGCTGTACCGGACCGCCGCCAACGTCATCGCCAACCACCACCGGTCTCGGGCGCGAGGCGATCGTCTCGCCGCTCGCTCGGCCGCCCAACCGCCGCGGCTCGGTCACGATCCGGCCGATCGGGTGGCCCTGCGCCGCAGCCTGGCTGCAGCCCTGGGCGCGCTCAGCGACCGCGATCGGGAGGCCCTGCTGTTGGTGGGCTGGGAGGACCTCGATCTGGACCAGGCCGCTGCGGTCGCCGGCTGTTCGGTGGTGGCGTTCCGGGGTCGGCTGCGGCGGGCTCGGAACCGGCTCCGCCAGCACCTCCGCGACGCGGCCGTCCTCCCCCCGGGCCTCGTTCAGAACCTGCCGGCCTCGACCGAGGGAGTCGCACCATGACCCGTGTCATCGACGATGTCCGCGATCTCCTCGGAGCCCTCGACCCCGCCCCCGAGACCTCGCCGGACCTGCGTCGTCTCCGCGCCCGGGTGCTCCAGCGCCTCGACGACCCGGCCCCGGTCACGCCGCTCTTCCCTGACCGGCCCGTTGACCAGCACCGTCGTCCGACCCGCCGTCTCGCTCTGGCCTGCGCTGCGGCGGTGACCCTTCTGGCCGCCGCGGCCGTCCTGGTCCAGCGCAACTCGGACGACCCGTCCGCCCCGACGAGCACAGGGGCGGTAGGTCCTGCCCTTCTCCCGTTGCCCGAGGACGAACCGGCCGGCCCCAAGCTGCTCGAGCTGGCCGACGACGCCGCCGCGGTCAACGGGATCGCTGCGCTACCGGGCAGCGGCTACTGGTATCGAAGCCAGGCTCGCTGGGATCTGTTCCCGGAGGCCGACGCGCTGGTTACCCGCACGCTGCTGCAGCTGAGCGAGCTGTGGCGGGACGGCAACGGCAACCGCTTCGAGACCAAGGCTGATGGCCCGGCGATAAGCGCCGGCAAGACCAACCAGGTAGGGGTCGACGCCCGGCCGGAGGGTCCGCCCGTCCCCGCAGCCACGCTCCACCCTGACGCCCCGCTCCTGCTTCCGGGCGGTGTCGAGGAGGCTGTCGCCGGGGTCCTGACCGACGGGGAGGAGCCGTTCAAGTCCTTCTTCGGCGCGCTCGACATCATGAAGGAGCGGGTCCTGCCCGGCGAGCAGCTGGCCGAGATGTACCGCCTGCTGGCGGGCATCGACGGCATCCGCTACCGGGGCGGCGTCGTCGATCGCGCCGGACGCCATGGCCAGGCCTTCTCGATCACGGTCACCAACCACACCGACCCGCGGAACGTTCCGGCTGACTACCTGCTGATCGTGGATCCGGCCGATGGACGACCGCTGGACATCGAGACCGTCCTCAACGCCCCGCCGCCAGGGATGCGGCTCACTACTCCGGCCGTCCTCGACTTCACCGTGTTCCTCCAGGTCGGGCAGGTCGGCGAACCGGGGGAGCGGCCGGCGCTGACCCAACCGCCGCCCTCGGTGGTCGGGCTCGGAAATTGAGGCTCTTGTGACCTGTCCGTGGGTGGTCTGTCGGTCGAGTTCGGCTGGATGCTCACGTGGGGCGCGGGCTTCGCCGGTGAAACGACGCTCCGAGGGATGGTGGCGGAGCGGCTTGTTCCATCGCTCTTTGAACGTTTTTGGTTGCCTACCAACCAA
>DASXTK010000234.1:0-28128 GCA_036505485.1 Acidimicrobiales bacterium | reverse complement strand
CGCTTATGAGCCGGATGAAGACCGCTCTCACCGCGCTGGGCGCTGGGGTGTTGCTCGCCGCCGCCGTTCCCCCCTGGGGGTGGTGGCCGCTCGCCTTCGCGGGAATCGCACTGTTCGACCGGCTCATCGCCGATCGGCCCTGGAAACCCCGGTTCTGGCGGGGCTGGCTGGTCGGCATGGGCCTCTACATCCCGAGCATGCTGTGGATGCACGACCTGACCCTGCCCGGCTACCTCATCGCCTCGGTGGCCTACGCCGCCCTGGTCGGTGTGGCCGCCAGCGTCATTCCCACCACCACCCCTGGGCGCTGGCTGGCCCTACCTGGCGCCATCGCCCTGACCGAACTGCTGCGCTGGACGTGGCCGTTCGGTGGAGTGCCGCTGTCCAGCCTGGCCGTCAGCCAGATCAGCAGCCCCCTGGCGCCGGTGGTCCGGGTCGGCGGGGCGCTGCTCCTGGTCGAGATCGCGGTGGTGACCGGTGTGGCGTTGGCCGCAGCCACGCGCCGGAACTGGCGGGCCGCCGGAATCGCGGCCGCAGTCGTCGTCGGCGCCGTCCTCCTGGGCGTAGTAGCGCCGAGGGGCAAGCAGGTGGGCGAGATCGATGTCGCCCTGGTCCAGGGAGGTGGCGAGCAGGGAACCCGGGCCATCGACACCGACGAGCGTCAGGTGTTCCTCCGCCACCTCGAGGCCAGCAAGAAGATCAAGACCCCGGTCGACCTGGTGGTCTGGCCCGAGGATGTCGTGGACGTCGAGGGTTCGATCGAGGCCAACCCGGAGGGCGAGGAGGTGTCCGCACTGGCCAAGGAGCTCAACGCCCCGATCGTGGTCGGCGTTGTCGAGGGCATCGACTCCGAGCACTTCGCCAACGCATCCGTGCTCTACGACGCCGACGGCAAGATCATCGATCGCTACGACAAGGTCCACCGGGTGCCGTTCGGCGAGTACGTCCCGCTGCGGTCGCTCATCGAGCCGTTCGCCGGCGACTCCCTGACCAGCCGCGATGCCATCATCGGCGACGGCCCGGGCGAGCTGGACACCCCCACCGGCCGGGTCTCGGTGGCCATCTCGTGGGAGATCTTCTTCGGCGATCGGGTCCGCGAAGGCGTGGAGGACGGGGGCCAGATCGTCCTCAACCCCACCAATGGCTCGACCTACACCGGAACGATGGTGCAGACCCAACAGATCGCCTCGTCCCGCATGCGGGCCATGGAGAACGACCGCTGGGTGCTCCAGGTGGCCCCGACCGGGTTCTCGGCGGTGATCGGACCCGATGGCACCGTCCATCAACGCACCAGCATCTCCGAACAGGCGGTGCTGCAGGCCACCGTGGGCCAGCGCGACGGGACCACCCTCTACACCCGGTGGGGTCTCCTGCCGGCCTGGATCGTGGCCCTCGTGTCGCTGGGTTCGGGCTGGGTGGTGGCCCGACGGCGACCCAAGCCCAGCGTGGCCGAGGAGCCTAAGGTGGAGGCCGCTGCACTGTCCTGAGGTGTCGCACTGGCCTGCTGGGCGGACCAGGAGACAGCCGTAAGGCAATCCTGCGGACGGTGAAGACCAAGTCACGCGCAGAGGTCAAAACGGGGAAAACCTGGCACTTTGCGCGTTCTCGGGGATAACGGTTTCGTTACGATGCGCTGTCCCACGCAATCTGGCAGTGGGGAACGGAGACGGGAATGTCCTTCATCCTGGGACTCGATGTCGGTACTGCATCGGGTGCGGGCGCTACCAAGCGAGATGGTCGAGTCCAGCCCTGTGCGCTGGGCGACCGTTCCGCAACCATCCCCGCGGTCGTCGTCCTGCACAACGACGGGACGACCCTCATCGGGGACGAGGCCGAGCGCATCGCCGGCCTCGAGCTGACCCGGGTCGCACGCGACGTCCGACTCGACCCGACCCAGCAGAGCGCGCCGATCAAGGTGGGCGGAAGCGTCCACACACCGTTCGAGCTGCTGCGGACCCTGTACAGCTCCATGGTCGAGCGGGTCTGCCTGTCCCACAGCGCCAACCCCAGCCACATCGTCCTCACCCATCCCGCGGTCCCCGAGGGGATGCGCTGCGACATGGTCGACCAGATCGCCGAGGAGCTGTTCCCCGGGGCGATGGTGGTCCCCGAGCCCATCGCGGCTGCGGTCAAGCTGGCCTGCGACGGCACCCTCCCGCCCGAGTGCACGCTGGCCGTCTACGACTTCGGCGGCGGCACCTTCGACATCACCCTGGTGCGCCGGGAAGGCGACAAGTTCTCGGTCGTCGGCGATCCCTCGGGCATGCCCAACTTCGGCGGCATCGATGTGGACGACCTGGTGCTCGATCACGTCAACCGCGACCTCGACGAAGCCGTCACCCGGCTGGACCTGGGCGACCCCGAGGCCGTGGCCGCCCTCACCCACCTGCGGGCCGAGTGCCGGGACGCCAAGGAGCGGCTGTCCTACGAGACCGAGGTGACCATCGATGCCTCGCTCCCCCACATCCCGGCACTGGTGCGGCTGACCCGGGCCGAGTTCGACGAAATGCTGCTGCCGCGGCTGGAAGCGACCATCGACGTGATGGAACGCACCATCGCCGACGCGGGGCTGCATCCCAACGACGTCGGCACGGTGGCCCTGGTCGGCGGATCCTCCCGCATCCCGCTGGTGGCCGATCTGCTGGGCGCCCGCACCCCGATCCCGGTGCTGGTCGATCCCTACCCCGAGCTGACCGTGGCCCTGGGGGCGGCGCAGATGGTGGACGACGAGGTGCAGCCGTCGTCGATCTTCCCCTTCGCCGACCTGGCGCTGCCCAGCCTCAGCGCCCTGTCCGCGGCCTCCGCGATCGGCATGGTCAGCCCGGCGACCGGCTATCCGCCGATCGTCGCCGGCCAGACGAGCGACCCCTACGGCACCACCACCCTCGAACCCCGGCCCGACGTCTACGACGACACCGAGTTCGACGCCCTCATGGATCGGGGCCGGGACATGGACGCCGGCCGCCACGGCGGGGCCGGGAGCACCCGGAGCGCAGCCGCGCTCAACCCCAGGGCCGCGGTGGCGGTGTTGGCCAGCGTGATCGTCCTGCTCCTGGCCGGACTGCTCGTGCTCGGACGCAGCGGTGGCAAGTCCGAGGCCGCGGAGGAGAAGACCGGGTCCAACAACACCACGTCGTCGTCCTCCTCGTCGTCGACCACTTCGTCGGCCACAACGACGACCGGCGCGGGTGGAACCGTCCCGCCGGGCAGCACTCCGACCTCGACAACCGTTCCTCGGACGACCACCACGGGCCGGCCGGGCACCACCCAACCGCCAGGCAGCACCACCACCGCTCCGCCCGGCACCGTGCCTCCGACCACCCCGCCCACCACGCCGCCGACGTCGACCAGCACCACGACCACGACGTCGACCACCACGACCAGCACCACGACTCCGACGACGACCTCCACGACCGTGGCCCAGTCGACGACCACCTCCTCGTCCTCGTCGAGCACCCAGCCACAGCCGCCCACGCTGCAGCCCACCTTCCGCGGCGACCGCCCCACCTGACCGGGTGACCGAGGTGACCGAGGTCATGCGGTGGTCAGCTCCCGGCGGATCGCGCGGCCGGTGCCGCTAGCCTGACCGCCGATTCCTGCACGCGTCGTGCACGCACGCCCGACGCAGAGGACTTGACCGTTTGGTCAGTTGAACGGAAAGGTTTCGGGCCATGCGTGCCGATCGCCCTTTGCGCATCGCGCTGCTCGCATACCGGGGAAAGCCGCATGTAGGTGGTCAAGGTGTCTATGTCCGTCATCTCGCCAAGGCGCTGACCGACCTCGGTCATCACGTCGAAGTGCTGGGTGGGCAGCCCTATCCCGTGCTCGATGAGCGGGTTCCCCTGGTCGAGCTGCCGAGCCTCGACATCTACAACGACCTCTATCCGATGCGGATGCCGGGCATCTGGGAGCTCAAGCACTGGACCGACTTCGTCGAGGTCACCTCGTTCTCGTTCGGCCAGTTCCCGGAGCCCTTGGCCTTCAGCCTGCGGGCCTGGTCCCACCTCCGGTCCCGCCGGGGCGAGTTCGACCTGGTCCACGACAACCAGTGCCTCGGCTACGGCCTGCTGGGCATCGAGCGGGACGGGGTTCCGGTGCTGGCCACCATCCACCACCCCATCACCGTCGACCGCCGGCTGGAGCTGGAGCACGCCCAGTCCCGCTACCGGAAGTTCTCCCTGCACCGTTGGTACTCGTTCACCACCATGCAGACCCGGGTGGCGTCACGGCTGCAGCGGGTCGTCACGGTGTCCGAGAACTCGTTCAACGACATCGTCCGTGACCACCGTGTGGACCCGAGCCGCATGGCCATCGTCCCGGTGGGCGTGGATGTCGACCTGTTCAAGCCCCTGCCCGAGGTGGCGCCGATCCCCGGTCGCCTGGTCACCACGGCCAGCGCCGACGTCACCATGAAGGGCCTGCGCTACCTGCTCGAGGCCCTGGCCAAGCTGCGCACCGAGCGACCCGACACCCACCTGGTGGTGATCGGCAAGCGGAAGCCGGGCGGACGCTCCGACGAGACCATCAAGCGCCTCGGCCTGGAGGACGCGGTGGAGTTCGTGTCCGGGGTTCCCGAGCACCGCATCATCGAGCTCTACGCGGAAGCCCAGCTGGCCGTGGTCCCCTCGCTGTACGAAGGGTTCTCGCTGCCGGCCATCGAGGCCATGTCCTGCGGCACGCCGCTCGTGGCGACGTCGGGCGGTGCGCTCCCCGAGGTGGTGGGTCGGGACGGCGAGACCGCCCTGGTCGTGCCCCCCGGGGACAGCGGTGCTCTGGTGGCCAAGATCGCCTGGGCTCTCGACCAGGCCGACCTGCGCCCCACCGTGGGCTGGGCCGGACGACAGCGGGTCGTCGACCAGTGGTCGTGGCGCCACACCGCCGAACGCACGGTCGAGCAGTACCGCATCCGGCTCGACGACCACGAGCGCCAGCTGAAGCAGAAGAACGGGAACCGCTGACCGCCCCATGCTGACCGTCGACTACGACCGGCTGGGGCTCACCCCCGGAGACCGCCTGCTCGACCTGGGATGTGGCGCCGGCCGCCACGCCTTCGAGGCGCTGCGACGTGGCGCCAGGGTCGTGGCCTTCGACTACGACGAGGGCGAGCTCAAGGACGTCGCCGGCATGGCCCAGGCCATGGCCAACGAGGAGAAGTTGCCGCCGACGTCCCGCAGCACCTGCGTGCGGGGCGATGCCACCAAGCTGCCCTATCCCGACGCCAGCTTCGACCGGGTGATCGCGGCCGAGGTCCTCGAGCACATCCCCGACGATGTGTCGGCCATCGGCGAGCTGGCCCGGGTGCTCCGGCCCGGCGGGACCATGGCGGTGACCGTGCCGGCCTGGCTGGCCGAGCGGATCTGCTGGACGCTGTCGGATGACTACCACGCCCCCGCGGTCCCCGGAGGCCACGTCCGCATCTACAACGAGTCCGGTCTGCGGGCCAAGCTGCGCTCCGCCGGGCTGCAGCCCCGGGGCTCGCACCACGCCCACGGCATCCACAGCCCCTACTGGTGGCTGCGCTGCGCGGTCGGACCCACCGACGACCACCATCCGCTGGTCCGGGCCTATCACAGCGTCCTGGTCTGGGACATTGCCGGCACCCAGCCGTGGTCCCGGTTCACCCGGCTGGCCGACCGGATCCTCAGCCCGGTGATCGGCAAGAGCATCGTCGTTTACGCCCGAAAACCCCTGGGGGGTCACGCATGACCTTCGTCGACCTGCCTGGCATCGTCGACGCGGCCGAACTGCAGCTGACGGCCGACGCCATCGCCGAGTGGCAGCTGCCCTCGGGGATGATCCCCTGGTTCCCGGGTGGCCACGCCGACCCGTGGAACCACGTGGAGGCGGCCATGGCCCTGACCCTGGGCCACCACCACGCCGGAGCCGAGCGGGCCTTCGAGTGGCTGGCCCGGCTGCAGCGCCCCGACGGCGCCTGGCACCAGTACTACCTGGCCGACCGGGTGGAGCAGGACAAGCTCGACGCCAACGTGTGCGCCTTCGCGGCCGCAGGGGTGTGGCACCGCTGGCTGTGCACGCAGGACCGGGGCTTCGTGGAAACCATGTGGCCGATGGTGCAGCGGGCCATCGACTTCGTGCTGGACCTGCAGACGCCACGGGGCGAGATCCTGTGGGCCCGTCACGCCGATGGAACCCCGTGGTCCTTCGCCCTGCTCACCGGGTCGTCGTCGATGTGCCACAGCCTGCGCTGCGCCATCGCCCTGGCCGACCTGCTGGGTCACGAGCGGCCGGACTGGGAGCTGTCCGCATCCCGGCTGGCCGACACCATCCGCCACCACGAGGCCGATGCCTTCGCCCCCAAGCACCGCTGGGCCATGGACTGGTACTACCCGGTCCTGACCGGGGTGGTGACCGGGGAGGAGGGCCGATCGCGGTTGGAGGCCCGTCACGAGGCGTTCGTGATGGAGGGCTTCGGCGTGCGCTGCGTGGCCGACCGGCCCTGGATCACCGTGGCCGAGACGTGCGAGTACGCCATGGCCAACCTGGCCGTCGGCGCCGACGAGGAGGCCCGCACGCTGTACGGCTGGGCCCAGCAGTTCCGCACCGACGACGGCCGCTACTGGACCGGCACGGTTTACCCGGACGAGAGCCGCTTCCCGGCCAACGAGCGCTCGACCTACACCGCCGCCGCGGTGGTGTTGACGGGCGACGCGTTGACGGGCGCCTCCCCCGCCTCCGGCCTCTTCACCCAGCACGACGAGGTCCTGCCACCCCTCTTCGACACCGACGACACCGACATCCTTCGAAATTGAGGCGTTTCTCGCGCTATGAGCGCGTCGAACGCCTCAATTTCGGCGGTGGAGGACTCGGAGGGAACCGACGGCCCGGAGCTCGGTGAAATCGCCTGAGTCCAGGGCTGGTCGGTAGATCTGCTCGTAGGGTGGACGGCCGCCGTCGGCCGGATCCGGGAACACGTCGTGGATGACCAGCAGGCCGCCGGGCGTGACCTTGGGGGTCCAGCCCTCGTAGTCCCACCGGGCCGGTTCGACACCGTGACCGCCGTCGATGAACAGCAGCGCCAGGGACGTGGTCCAGTTGGCCGCCACCAGCGGGGAGTTCCCCACCACCGCGACCACGTTGGACTCCAGCCCGGCCTCGTAGACGGTCTGGCGGAACACCGGCAGGGTGTCCATCTGCCCCACCCGGGGGTCGACCAGGTCGGGCTCGTGCCACTCCCAGCCGGGCTGGTTCTCCTCGGAGCCCCGATGATGGTCGACGCAGAACAGCACACGCCCCTGGTCCCGGGCCGCAGCGCCGAGGTACACGGCGGACTTGCCGCAGTAGCTGCCGACCTCCAGGAACGGGCCGGCGACCTCGACCGCCTGGCCGGCCTCCCACAAGGCGATGCCCTCGCCGGGCGGCATGAACCCCCGAGCCGCCTCGGCCCGCTTCCGCAGCTCGTCGTCCATCCGGTCCATCACACCAGCGCGTTGGCGCGGACGACTTCGCCGAACCACTTGGCGCTGGGCTTGGGGGTACGGCTGAAGTCGGAGCGGTCGACCGAGACCAGCCCGAACTTGGGTCGGTAGCCCAGCGCCCACTCGAAGTTGTCGAGCAGCGACCAGTACGTGTATCCCCGCACGTCGATGCTGTCGGCCAGACAGCGGCCCACACCCTCCAGTGCGGTGCGGACGTAGGCGATCCGCTGGGCGTCGTCCTCGGTGCCGATGCCGTTCTCGGTGACCAGCAGAGGCACGTTGCCGCCGGTGTAGTCCCAGGCCCGGCGGATGGTGGCCTCCAGGGCGTCGGGCCAGTACTCGTAGCCCATCGGCAGCACCGGCACGCCCTCCTCGGGATCCATCCGTCCGTTCGGCCCTACCCGGGTGCGGCTGTAGGTCTGGACGCCCATGAAGTCGTCGCCGGCTACCGCATCCATGAACACGTTCTCCATGCCCTGGCGGTAGCGGTCGGCGTTGGACTCGCCCCCCTCGACGGCCTGGTAGTCGCTCATGGCCAGGGTCAGCCCGACCGGAACGCCCGGCGCCGCGGAACGGATGGCGTCCACGGCCTTGCGGTGGGCGTCCACGAAGTTGGCGTTCACCTGGTGGCGCAGTTCCCGGTCCACCAGGCCGGGCGGGAAGATCCCCATCAGCCAACCGCCGGCAGCCACGATGTTGGGCTCGTTGAGGGTGCAGGCCCGGCCCATGACGTCGGCCAGCTCTCCAGCGGCGCGCTGACAGAAGCGGGCGAAGCGATCGGCCGTGGCCGGCTCGGTCCAGCCGCCTTGGGCGACCACCCAGCGGGGGCTGGTGAAGTGGTGGAACGTGATGGTCGGCTCGATGCCCCGGGACCGCAGCGCCTCGCAGATGGCCCGGTAGTGGGCGATGGTGGCGGTCGACCACTCGCCTTCCTCGGGCTCGATCCGGCTCCACTCGATCGAGAAGCGGTAGGTGCTCAGACCCATGTCGGCGACGAGGTCGACATCCTCGGCCCAGCGGTTCCACGAGTCGCAAGCGTCGCCCGACGGCTCGACACACGGGGTGTCCTTGGCGTGCTCCCAGACCCACCAGTCGTTGTTCCAGTTCCCCCCTTCGATCTGGTGCGCGGCGGTCGCCGTGCCCCAAACGAACCCGTCCGGAAATCGCAGCGTGCTGTCGGTCACGGCCGGTGACCCTATCGGGACCCGTTCTGTGACCTGTATGCCGCGCCAGGGCGCGGCATACAGGTCACAGAAGGATTGGGGTCGCACCCGATAGCGTGCCCGGACGTGTCGCAGGCCGCGGTCGACGACCTCATCGAGCTGCTCGATCTCGAACCGATCGAGGTGAACATCTTCCGGGGCAACTCGCCCAAGGAGGATCGTCAGCGGGTTTTCGGAGGACAGGTCGCCGGTCAGGCGCTGGTTGCAGCAGCCCGGACCGTGGACGACGAGCGTTCGGTCCACTCGATGCACGCCTACTTCCTGCGTCCGGGCGACCCGTCGTTGCCGATCCTGTACGAGGTCGATCGCATTCGGGACGGGCGTTCGTTCACCACCCGCCGGGTCGTGGCCATCCAGCACGGCAAGGCCATCTTCAACCTGGCGGCCAGCTTCCAGGTCCACGAGGAAGGGCTCGAGCACAGCTTCGAGATGCCCGAGGTGCCGGGGCCTGAGGGACTGCCGGGACGCCGGGACCGGCTGACCGCCTACTTCGAGCAGCGCGACGACATCGACGACCCCCACGGGATGGCGGCGTTCATCGACCGTCCGCAGGCCATCGACACCCGCATCGCCAACTGGAGTCCCGAGGATCGAGCGGAGTCGCTGCCGCCGTACCAGCATGTGTGGCTGCGGGCCGACGGCGTCCTGCCCGAGGATCCTCTGCTCCAGACCATCGTGCTGACCTACGCCTCGGACATGACGCTGCTCGACACCGCGCTGCTGCCCCACGGCGGGAGCTGGTTCGATCCCACGTTGTTCATGGCCAGCCTCGACCATGCCATGTGGTTCCATCGGCCGTTCCGGGCCGACCAGTGGCTGCTCTACAGCCAGGACACGCCGACCGCGACCAACAGTCGCGGGCTGGCTCGGGGCCTCGTCTTCACTCAGGAGGGAACGCTGGTGGCATCCGTCGTGCAAGAGGGTCTGATCCGGGTGGCCCGGTCGTGAACATCAACTTCCGAGACATGGACAAGCGCAAGCTGGTGGCCATCGGTGGCGTGGTCGGCGTGGTGGTGCTGTTGGCCGGGTCGGTGCTGGCCGTCAACCTGCTGCGGGACGACAAGGCCGACCCCAACGAGCAGGTCGATCCGGGGCGGGCGGTCGACGGGTCGACGGGCAGCGGTTCCACCAGCACGGGGAGCACCGACAGCTCGGCGCCGGCCACCGAGGCCGATGGGCCGGCGGTGCCCTTGTCCGAGGTCACGCTTTCGACCACCGAGATCGGCAAGTTCGACACCCCGATCTCGATCAAGCCCCGGGTCGACGACACCTCGTTGTACGTCGCCGAGCGAGCGGGCCGGGTCCGCCGGGTCACGGTCTCGGGCGACACCTACACGCCCGACAGCCAGCCGCTCATCGACATCAGCAGCCAGGTCACCACCGAAGGCGAGCGGGGACTGCTCGACATCGCCTTCTCCCCCGACGGCAAGGGGCTCTACCTGAGCTACAGCCAGGCTCCGGAGGGCGACAGCAAGGTGGTCTCCTACGACTTCGACGGGACCCAGGTCGACGAGGGATCCCGCAAGGAGATCATCACCATTCAGGATTTCCGTCCCAACCACAACGGTGGCGACATCGCCTTCGGCCCGGACGGCTACCTGTGGTTCGCCATGGGCGACGGCGGCGGGGCCGGCGACCCCCAGAAGACCGCCCAGAACAAGGACCAGCTCCTGGGCAAGATCATGCGCATCGACCCCGAGGGGGCGACCGGTGGGGAGGCGTACGCCATCCCGCCCGACAACCCGTTCGCCAACGGGGGCGGCCGGCCCGAGATCTGGATCTACGGGGTGCGGAACCCGTGGCGGTTCAGCTTCGACGCCAAGACCGGGGACCTGTGGATCGGCGACGTCGGCCAGAACGCCTGGGAAGAGATCGACTTCCTGTCCGCGGCCAGCGGACTGGGCCGGGGCGCCAACCTGGGCTGGAGCCAGATGGAGGCCTCCCACCCGTTCGAGGGCGGTTCCAACCCCGCCGACGGGGTGCTGCCCATCTACGAGTACCCCAACCCCGACAGCGGCTGTGCGATCACCGGCGGCTACGTCTACCGGGGCTCCGCCAACACGGCGCTGAAGGGCGCCTATCTGTTCGGTGACTTCTGCAAGTCACGGCTGCGGGCCATCCGCCAGGTCGACGGCTCGGTGGTGGACGACCGCACGTTCGAGACCAAGGTCGCCGGCCTGGTGTCCTTCGGCCAAGACAACAACGGCGAGCTCTACGTCGTCTCCCTAGACGGCCCCATCTTCCGCTTGGACCCCTAACCCGGAAATTGAGATGCGGATGGTTGCCTGGCAACCGCTCACATCTCAATTTCGGCATTGTCATGTGATTGTTACGTTGGTAGCTCGGTTTGGGGGGCCGGGGGTAGCACTGCCCTCTTGCATCGTCAGGTTGTCCACGATGCGAGGAGGGCGGGATGGACTCGACTCACACTGATGCGCTGAGCCGTACCGAAGCACATCTGGCGATACTGACCCGCGGGCGGGAACGGCATGTCCTCGGTCAATGGCGGGGATTCTGTCCCGACCTGGCCGACGCCGACATCGACGCCCCGACCGAACTACGGGCCTGGGTCCACCGGCTCCCGACCGAGCGGGCCGACCGCATCCTGCGCCATCTGGTGCTGGCCGCCCAGCAGCGGGATGCCGCAGCACTGCTGGCCGTCATCTCCTGTCTGGCTCCGGGCATCCGGGCCTTGGCGGCGCGGGCCACGATCAGCTGCGACGAGGCGGTGTCCGAGGTGGCGGTCGGCATCCTCGACTACCCGGTGGAGCGGCGCAACAGCATCGCGGCCGGGTTGTTGCTGGACGCCCGCAACCGACTCCACCGCAGCCGCCAGCGCCGGCTGCGGATGTGCCCCTACGACGAGTCCACCGTGCCCGAAGCCCGGTCGACCGTGAACCCGGGCAACGACGATCCCCGCGAGGTGACGCCGCCGGCCCAACGGATCGTGCAACTGGTCTGCCAGGCCCACCAGCAGGGGATCCTCAACCGGGTCGACGCCGAGCTGATCCTGCACACCCGGATCGCCGGACACCGGGTCAAGCCGGTGGCCAACGAACTGGGTCTGAGCACCACCGCGGCCTACCAACGCCGCAGCCGAGCCGAGGCCCGCCTGGCCCATCTGGTGGCCTGACCTCGCCGAAATTGAGGCGTTTGGCGCGCTCATAGCGCGTCAAACGCCTCAATTTCAGGTTTTGGCGGCGAGGGTCAGCAGGTAGTCGCCGGCCGGGTCGGTCCAGCTGGCGATGACTCGCAAGCCGGCGGCCGCCAGCTCGGTCCGGACCTGGGCGGGACGGAACTTGGTGCTGATCTCGGTCCGCATCTCCTCCCCTGCGGCGAAGCGCACCCCGACGTCGAGGATGGGCGCATCGACCACCATGTCCGCCGTGGCCCGGAGCCGCATCTCCACGCAGCTCTCGGCGGCGTTCCATTTGGCGACGTGCTCGAACCGGGTGACAGGGAAGTTGGCCCGCAGCTCGCGGTTCAGCACGTGCAGCAGGTTCAGGTTGAACTCGGCGGTCACACCGGCGGCATCGTCGTAGGCCGCCAACAGCCGAGGGATCGGCTTCACCAGGTCGGTGGCCACGAGGAACCGATCGTGGGGCCCCAGCAGCTCACCGACCTGGGCCAGGAACCGCCGGCGCTGCGCCGGATCCAGGTTCCCGATGGTGCTGCCCAGGAAGGCCACCAGGCGCGGCATGCCCACGTCGGGGATGGCGTCGAGATGGTCGTGGAAGTCACCGACGATCGCATGCACCCCGATGTCCATCTCCTCGGCCAAGGCCGCCGCGGCCGTCCGCAGAGTCGCCTCGGAGACGTCGAAGGAGACGTAGCCGCCGACCCCAGCCGAGGTCTGGGCCAGGGCGTCGAGCAGCAGCCGGGTCTTCTCGGAGTTGCCGGAGCCCAACTCGACGAGCACCTGCGCTCCGGCCGCGTCGGCGATCTCGTCGGCCTTGGCTCGCAGCAGATCCCGCTCGGTCCGGAACGGGTAGTACTCGGGCAGCCGGGTGATGGCCTCGTAGAGCTCGGAGCCCCGGTCGTCGTAGAACCACACCGGCGGCATCCACTTGGGCTTGGCCGTCAAGCCGACCTGGGCGTCGTGGGCCAGGGCCAGGTAGAGATCGTCGGCGCTGAGCTGGACATCGACGGTGACCTCGCCGGCCAGGAGCCGGGCGCCGTGGCTGAACGGTTGAGCGATCATCGGTCCACCGCCAGCCGCAGGCCGCAGAAGGGCCAGCGGGCCGAGGGATAGAAGAAGTTCCGGTAGGTCGCCCGGGTGTGCCCCGCCGGGGTCACGCAGGCGCCGCCCCGCAGCGCCTGTTGGTTGACCATGAACTTGCCGTTGTACTCACCGACCGCGCCGGCGGCCGGGGCGAAGCCGGGATAGGGGCCGTAGCTGCTGGCGGTCCACTGCCACACCGCGCCGGTCCACTGCTCGTCCGCACTGGCCCACGGGTGCAGACCGGTGCCGTCGGTCAGCCCGAGGAGGTCGAGGCCGCCCACACCGCTGGTCCCGATGCGCCCGGCCGCGACGGTCTCCCACTCGGCCTCGGTGGGGAGCCGACATCCGGCCCAGCGGGCGTAGGCGTCGGCCTCGTACCAGCTCACATGACACACAGGTTCGTCGGGATCGAGCGCGTGCACGCCGGTCAGGGTGTGGACCAGCCAACCGTCGTCGCTGAGGTCCCAGTAGTCGGGCGACTCCCACTCGGTCTGGCGTCGGGTTCCCCATCCGTCGGACATCCACAGCTCGGGGCGTTCGTAGCCCCCATCGTCGATGAACGCCAACCACTCGCCGCAGGTCACCAGCCGGGACGACAAAGCGAAGGGACGCAACAGGACCTCGTGGCCCGGGTGCTCGTTGTCGAACGAGAACTCCGCATCGTCCCGCCCGACCGTGACCACGCCGCCGGGATGCTCGATCCAGTCCGAACCGGTGGCCGCGGCCGGCTCGCCTTCCTGTCGGGACTGGGGACGATCGATCGCCCGATACGCCGGCCGCAACGGGTTGGCACCGAGCACGTGCTTGATGTCCATGAGCAACAGCTCCTGGTGCTGCTGCTCGTGGTTCAGGCCCAGCTCCACCAGCCGCGAGCAGGCCGGGTCGAGCTGATCGGTCAGGAAGCCGGACATGGCCGCGTCGACCGCCACGCGGTACTCGCTGATCTCCTCGACACCGGGCCGGGACAGCAGACCGCGTTCGGGACGAGCGTGCCGAGGACCCACGGCTTCGTAGTACGAGTTGAACAGGAATCCGTACGACGGGTCGACGACCGTGTAGCCCGGTTGGTGCTCCGACAGCAGGAAGGTCTCGAAGAACCAGGTGGTGTGGGCCCGATGCCACTTGGTGGGGCTCACGTCCGGCATCGTCTGGACGGTCTGGTCCTCGGCCGACAGGGGTGCGGCCAGGCTTTCGGTGAAGGCCCGTACCTCGCAGAAACGGCTCTGAAGGTCGTGGGCGCGCGGCGGTTCGGTGACGGATGCGGTGGTGCTCATGGGGGTCCCCTCCTCAGCGGCATCCGGGGGTCTCGTCCCTTGCGCCCTGCAACCTACAGAGGGGGTCTGACAACAACACCGCGGGCCCAACGGTTCCGCCGCCTCACGGCCGTGCGCCCGACCTGGTCAGGCTGGGCGCACGGCCGGTGTGAAGTTTTCAGCCGGTGAACGTGGGGTGAACGTGCACCGGTGGGGCCGGCGGCGGATCCTGTCCATGGTCGTGACCGGGATCAGGGCCAGGATCGCCCCCCGGCTGGTGGCCGGGATCGTGGCCAGGGTCGTGGCCGGGCGGGTGACCACCGGGATGGCCGTGCACGTCACAGTGCAGCCCGAAGGTGTCCACGCCCCCGAAGCGGTGACCGCACTCGGTGTCGACGATCCAGGTGTGCATCATCACCGGGAAGTGGTTCGGATGGCCGGACGGGCAGGTTCCATCGGAGTTGGCGAGGCTCGCGAACTTGCCCTCGTCGTTCACACACAACTCGGGATGGGAGTGGAACCCAGGCCACCAGGCGTACCCCTCGGGGATGTTGTCCATGGTGGTCCCGGTGGGCATGAAGAACATGGCTGCGACCAGCTCATAGCCATCGGCGGTGTACTGGAACACCAGCGACTCCGGGAAGTTGGGATCGAGCAGGTGCCCGTCGTCGAACCACCCCGGGTTGATCCAGTGGTCGTAGCCACCCGGTGCGGAGATGCCGAAGTTGTAGAAACCCAGCGCCTCGAGCGTCGTGGAGTCGGCGAACTGCGGTAGGACGGCCTCGGTCCGGGCGATCAGGTCGAGCATCGCCGCTTGCTGTTCGGCGGTCCAGTCGCCGGGCGGAAGCGAACCCGGAATCGGGACAGGCTCGCCGGGTACGAAGATCGGGGGTTCCTCCGGATCGAAGACCTGCCCGCCGGCCGGGTGGGCGAACACCAGCACGGCGATCGCCACCATGGCCATGCCGACACTCGCGAAGCGGCGAAGTCGAGGCCGGGTTCGAGCACTCACATCGGTACCTCCCCAAAGTTGACCGTTTCACGTACTCATCACCTGAAGGACGTCTCAGGTTCCACAAATGTTCGAACATTCCTTCATGGCTAAATTGACAGCATCCTGTCGTTATGACAGAATGCTGTCAATCAACGAAGGACAGGGAGGAAGTCCGATGCAGACCAAGACAGTGCACATGGCGGTCTACGACACGCTGTCCGACTGGGAGGTCGGGCACGCCACAGCGCACATCAACCGGGAGTCGTGGCAGCGCCAGCCCGGCCGCTACCGGGTCGTGACCGTCGGCAAGAGCCGGTCCCCGGTCACCACCGCCGGCGGCATGCAGATCACGCCGGACGTCACCCTCGACGAGCTCCGCCCCGAGGACAGCGCCATGTTGATCCTCGCCGGTGCCGACACCTGGCTCACCGGCGACAACGTGGCCTTCGCCGAGAAGGCTCGGGCCTTCCTGGACGCCGGGGTGCCGGTGGCCGCCATCTGCGGCGCGACCGCGGGCCTGGCGGTGGAAGGCCTGCTGGATGACCGTCGCCACACCAGCAACGCTGCGGTGTTCCTCGACATGTTCGGCTACGGCGGTGCCAGCAACTACGTCGACGAGCCCGCCGTGACCGACGGCGATCTGATCACGGCCAGCGCGGTGGCTCCGGCCGAGTTCGCCCGGGAGGTCCTGGCCAAGCTCGACGTGTATGAGCCCGAGGTGTTGGCGTCCTGGTACAAGCTCTACGGGCTGGGTGACCCAGCGGGCTACGCAGAGCTCATGGCCTCCGAGGCCCAGACCGAGGCGTCGTGACCGCCGAGCAGGACCTGCTGAGCGGGACCGCCTTGACCGTGTTCAAGCTGAACGGCCAGTTCCTCGGGGTCGCCGAGGAACTGGCTCGTCCGGTCGGGCTCACCGCGGCGTGGTGGCAGGTGCTGGGGGCGGTACTGCGGCAGCCGCTGCCGGTGGCCGGGATCGCCCGCGAGATGGGCATCACCCGCCAGAGCGTGCAGCGCATAGCCGACCTGCTGGTCGAGCGGGGGCTGGCCGAGTATGTGCCCAATCCATCGCATCGCCGGGCCAAGCTGCTGCAGCCGACCGACGAGGGACACGCCGCGGTCCGGCGGATCACCCCGGCGCACGCGCGGTTCGCCCAGCGGCTCGCCGAGGAGCTGGGTCCTACCGAGCTCCGCCACACCCTCGAGGCCCTGGCCCGCCTCTCCAAGGCCCTCGACGCCATCGGCCCCACCGACCCGCTCTAGCCGGGTCCCGCCACTCGGGCGGTAGCCACCCGGTAGAACTCGTGGCCGTGCATCTTGGCGGCGGCGGCTCGGTAGTAGCGGGCCCGGAACTCGGCCGCGCCGACATCCTGTTCGAGGACGAGACCCCGTTCGGCCAGGTAATCGGGCAGTTGTTGGGGGTCGAAGCCGAAGGTGAACGTCTCGCCGACCTTGGCCAGCGTGGCGAACAGGCGCTCGCCGCCGGTGAACGCACCCGGGTTGGTGAGCACGTCGCGGTGGACATAGGTGAACACGAGGACGCTGCCCGCCGCCGCCTGGGCGCACCAGCGCAACGTGGCATCGACCGCGTCCGCGGTCAGGTAGTTGGTCACTCCCTCCCACAGGAACACGGTCGGGACCGTCGCCTCGTAGCCAGCCTCGGCCATGGCGGCGTCCAGCGTCTGGTGGTTGAAATCGCTGGCGACGTAGCGAACGTTGCTCGGCCGGACCGGCAACACCCGCTGCTTGGCTTGCTGGGTGTCCGGATGATCGACCTCGAAGACGGTCACGTCCTGCAGGCAGGCCAGACGGTGGGCCCGGGTGTCGTAGCCCGCGCCGAGGATCACGCACTGGGCGATCTGGCCGTCGACCGCGGCGGCGATGGCATCGTCGATCAGCACGGTGCGCGCCACCACGGCGGTCCGGGGTCCGGGCCAGCGCCGATCGATGAACCAGGTCACGAGGGCGCGCACTCCTGGCACGGCCCCGAGCCGTCCGGCCCAGGCCAGCGATCCGGTTAGGAATGCCCGCGCCAGCGAGTCCTCGAAGAACCGCTGACTCGGGCGGCGTGACGATTCCAGCGCTCGGAACAAGGCGTTGTGTTCCGCGGTACGGCTCGCGTGACCTGTACGCATGCCCTTAGTACTATTCGTTGACCGACGGTCGGTCAACTTTTGGAGTGAGGTAGAACCGCGAGGTGCGCCGCAAGGAGCAAGCCGAAGCATCACGAGCCGGGCTGATCGAGGCCGCCCGGCAGTGCTTCACCGCCCAGGGCTACGAAGCCACGACGGTGGCCGAGATCCTGGACCGCGCCGGCATGGCCCGCGGGGCGCTCTACCACTACTTCCCGGGCGGCAAGCGGGAGATCTTCCAGGCGGTGTTCGAGACCATCAACGACGAGTTCCATCGCCGCCGCGACGCCCTCCTGGTGCTGGACTCACCGCTGGCCCGCATTGGCGCCGGCGTCCGGATCTTCCTGGATCTGTGCACCGAGGACGACTTCGCCCGCATCGCCCTGGTCGACGCTCCCCAACTCGTGCCCGGCCAGTCCGAGCGAGGCACGACGTACGCCCTGTTGCGCGCCAATCTGGAGGAAGCCCGGACTGCCCGCGAGATCCGCCGTTGCGACATCGACGTGACCGCCATGGCTCTGTACGGCGCCATCCGGGCCGCCGGCGAGTTCGTCATGACCGCCGAGCAGCGCCAGAAGGCGGCCAAGACCGCGGCCCGGTCCCTCGATCTGTTGCTGGACGGCCTGCGTAACCGGACTGAGTAACTCGCAGGGTCGTCGTAGGGTGGCCTAGTGGAGTCGGTCGGGACGCGCCGCGTCCGGTTCGAGCCGCCCACCGGCGGACGGGTCAACCTGCCGCGGCCTCGGCTGCTGGACCGGCTGGGGCAGCGGTTCTCGACCCCGGTCACGGTGGTGGCCGCACCGGCCGGGCTGGGCAAGACAACGCTGCTGGCCCAGGCAGTGGAGGAGAACCGCCTCACGCCCCGCGGCGCCGACCACTGGCTGACCTGCACCGCCGACGACGCGATGGCGTCCTCGCTGGCCGACGGGCTGTGCCGGGCTCTCGGCATCCATACCGTCGCCTCCGACGAGCCGGCCGACGCGGTCGACGCCATCGTCGAGGCGCTGTGGCATCGCTCCCCTGGACAGGTGGCGCTGCTGCTCGACGACGTCCACGAAGTTCCGCCGGACTCGCCCGGTGCCGAGGTCCTGACCAGGCTGGTCGACCACCTGTCCCGCAATGGCCATCTCGTCCTGTCGGGGCGGGAGCCGCTGCCCGTGGCGCTGTCCCGGCTCGAGGTGCGGGGAGAGGTGGTCCGGATCGGGGAGGCCGACCTGCGCTTCACCGACCAGGAGTTGACGAGCTTCGCGTCGCAGCGCCACGTCCCGGGGACCCAGGTGGCCAACAGCGGTGGCTGGCCGGCACTGGCCGAACTGGCCGCGGCGGCGATGCCGGGCGTGGAGACCGCGTATGTGTGGGAGGAGGTCCTGGCCGGCATCGGTTCCGACCGCCGCCGGGACCTGGCGCTGTTGGCCCACATCGGAGCGTTCGACGACGCCCTGGCCGCGGCCGCCCTCGATCATGCGGTTGATCTGGACGAGCTGCTGGCCGAACTGCCGCTGGTCAACAGCACCGCGGGCGGGGTCCGTTCGATCCATGCGCTGTGGCGCCCGTTCCTGGCCAAGGTGGTCAGCGCCGACGAGGTCGGGGCCGCGCAGAGGCGGGCCGGAGTCGAGCGGGCCCGGGCCGGAGACGTCGCCGCCGGCCTCCGGCTGTGCTCGGAGGCGGGAGCTTGGGACGCCGTGACCGAGATCTTCCTGGATGCGCTGGGTTTGGCCCGGCCGCCGATCCCCGGCGATGTGGTGGCCACCTGGTTGGGGCGACTGCCGGCCGAGACTCGCCAAGGGCCGTTGGGGCTGCTCCTGGAGACCGCCGGTTCGGTGCAGACCGACTCGGAGGCGGCGGGTCGGTCGCTGGAGGAGGCCGCGGCGGCGTTCCGAGACAAGGACGACCTGACCGGCGAGCTGGCCTGCATCGGACAGCTGGCGCACATCGCCTGGTGGTGGGAGCAGCCCGAGCGGATGGTGGCCATCGCCATTCGCATCCTGGAGATGGAGGCCGCGGGGTTCGAGCAGGCCGTTCCCATCGCCTGCCTGGCCCGGGCGCTGGTTGCCGATCTGACCAACGACTCGACCGCGGCGCTGGCCGAGCTGGACCGGATCCCCGCCGGGTCCTTCAACACCACCTGGCAGAGCCTGGTCGACTGGGTGCGGTCGCTGTCGCTGCACCATCTCGGACGGCCGGCCGAGGCGTTGGAGGCGGCCGAACGGGCCTGCGAGAACGCCGGTCCGCTCCACGCCCCGGTCATCGAGGCCGCCCGGTTGCAGGCCCTGTGGTTCCTGGGACTGCCCGCCGAGCTGCTGCGGACGCTCCCGACGCTGGTCGACCGGACCGCCGCGGTGGGTCTGCGCAACTACTCCGCGCTGATGGCCGCGACCAGTTGCCTCGCCCTGGCCCACGTGGGCCGGCCGGACGAGGCAGCGCGTTACCTGGAGCGGGCCCGCGGAGTCGTCGCCCCGGGCGAGGTCCCGCTCATCGACGTGAACCTGGCCACCGCTGCCGCCGCCCTGGCCGTGGCCCGAGGCGACGAGAGCGCGGCCGCCGCCGAGCTCTCGCGGTATCTGGCGGAGTCGCCCCTGCTCGGAACCGGACATGCCGCGGCACCGCAACAGCGCAGCCTGGCCCTGTGGTACGTGCTCGTCCCCTCGAGCCGTGCGGTTTGGGACGGCCTGCCGTTGGGTCCGAGCTTCGCTCACGGCCGGGATCTTGCTGCCGCGCTGTGCGAGGTGCGCCGTCGCGGCCGGCTGCCGGCGGGCTCGGCGCCGGATCTGTCCGCCCCCGATCTGGTGCTTGCCCACCTCCCTCGGCCGTGGGTCACCGAGCTGGCCCTGGCCGACATCGCCGAGGGCCACAACACCGGCTGGCGGCTCCTGGACGCCGTGTGGCCCGAGGCCCAACCCGATGTTCGGAGGCACGCCGACGACCCCGGCTCGGTGCTGCAGCGACCGGCCCGGGCCGCGCTGGGTCGGCTTCCGGTACCGGTGGCGGAGCGCCTGGACCTGCGGCTGCTGGGAACGGTCGAGCTCCGCCGCGATGGCGTGCTCGTCGAGGCGCCGGAGTGGCGCCGGGAGCGGGTGCGATCGCTGCTGGCCCATCTGGTCCTGCGGAAATCGGCGTCGCGGGAGTCGGTCGCTGCCGATCTTTGGCCGACGCTCGACGTCGACGCCCAGTCCCGCAACCTCCGGGTGACCCTTACGTACCTTCTGCGGGTGTTGGAGCCCGACCGGTCCGAGCGCGATGCCAGCTTCTTCGTCCGGCCCCACGGCGGGGGGCTGCTGCTGCACCCGGGTTCCCTGTTCGACGCCGACGTGTGGCGGTTCGACGACCTGGCCGAGCGAGCCAAGGAGGCCGACCACCGAGGCTCGCCGACCCTGGCCGTCGGACTCATGCAGCAGGCGGTCGAGCTGTGGCGGGATGATCCGACCGAGCTGGCCAACGAGGACTGGGCCCGGGACGAGGTCGAGGAGCGCAAGCTCCAGATGATCGGGCTCGCCACCCGGGCGGCTGAGCTTCAGTTGGCCCGCGGGGATGCCGACGGCGCCCAGCAGATGGGCGAGGCCGCGCTGCGCCTGGACCCGTGGTGCGAGCCGGCCCACCACGTCGTCGCCAGCGCCCACGCCGCCCGCGGCGACCACCGAGCCACCCAAGCCGCCGTCGACCGCTATCGAACCGCCCTAGAAGACCTAGGCCTGAAACCCACCACCATCCACCAATTAGTCCACCACCTAACCACCACCCTCGACGCCGAGCAGATATCCTCCTAGAGATGGCGAAGACATCCGTTGAGATCGACAGGGATATCGCCAGGGAGGCCGCGACCATCCTCGGCACCACCAGCCTGCGTGAGACGATCCATGCCTCCATGGAGGAGGTTGTGAACGCGAAACGACGCCTGGAGCTGATCGGGATGCTCAGCGAAGAGGGACGATTCGACTTCGACGCGGCCGAAACTGCGTGGGGCGCCGACGAGTAGATGGCGCGAACTCAGTACCTCGTTGACACGAGCGTCCTCGCTCGTTTGACCAAGCCCGTCGTGTCGGCCGCCTTCGCTCCCCTTGCAGTTGAAGGTCGCGTAGCGATGTGCTCGCCGGTGGCCTTCGAGCTCGGGTTCTCCGCACGGAACAGCGAGGACTGCAGAGCTGTCACGGACCGGCTTCAAGCCTTTCCCACCGTCGCCGTGACCGATGCCGACCTTCGAAGGGCCCTGGAGGTCCAGGCCAGCCTGTGCGACCGTGGTCAACATCGAGCGGTGTCGTTCGTCGACGGTCTCGTCGCCGCCGTCGCCGAAGCTCACGGCCTCACCGTCCTCCACTATGACGCCGACTTCGAGCTGGTCGCTGCCGTGACGGGTCAGAAGCAGGAGTGGATCGTCCAGCCTGGCGCCGCGGAATGAACGACCGACCCGCTGATCTGTGACATGGCGACGTGGGCGGAGTTTTGCAGCGAGGCTCCTGAGCTGGCCGAGGTGGCCGAGCGGCTTGGCCTGGGATCGTGGCGTTGCATCGCCGCGACGCCCTTCCACCGGGCCAGCCGTGCTTCGCGGTCAGCTACCTGGCCACGGTGCGGCGGGACGGAGGTCCCCGGCTGCACCCGTTCTGTCCGATCCTGGCCGGCGGCCGGCTGTTCGGGGCGGTTCCCCGTTCGTCACCCAAGGGGTGGGACCTGCGCCGGGATCCCCGCTGCGTGATCCATGCCCTCCCCGGACCCGAGGACGACGAGCTGTGCGTCCGGGCGACCGCGCTCGACGTCTCCGACGACCCGGCCACCCGAGCGCTCGTCCGCGATGTGGTAGCAGCCAGCCAAGTGGGCGGCATGCTCGAGACGGTCTCCAACGATCCCTTGTTCGAGTTCGCAATCGACCAGGTCGACGTGGCCGTGTGGCTCGACATCGGTCAACCCGGGACCCGTGCCGTACGCCGGTCCTGGAGGTCACTTACCAGGTACCATCCCTGAGGAGCCCCGGCGGAAAGGGGTGGGCTGGGATGAGGGATTGGGGGTGGAGTCGGTGAGGCGGCGGCAGTCTCGAACGAGGTGGGATTCGTTGGCGTAGTTCGCCGACGTCCGCAACCACCTGGCCTCCCCGAGTCTGCGACAGGCCTTCGCCCGCAACCACAGCATCAGCCGCTACCTCGCGAAAGGGGGACAGGTGCGGTTCAGGTGACCGGACATTGGCGGCTCGCGTTACTACGGTCGGTGGTCATGGCTGAGGCGGCCCTGGCGGGGGACCCGTTCAGGACCTCGACGTCCGTCTTCGAGCTGGAATCTCAGCGCCCAGATTCCGACAGCGACGAGCGATCTGCCCGGTTCAGGCTGCCGGCCTGGTGGCCGTCTGAGCGGTGGATGCTGGTCGGGCTGGTGGTGCTGGTGGCACTGCCTCCGCTGCTGCTCGCCCTGTCGTCCCTGGGGTCGGGCTGGTTGCCGGTGGACACCGACCGAGCGGCGATGTTCCTGCGGACCCGAGAGGTCGGCACGTCACGCACCCCGCTGGTCGGCGCCTACTCCCGCTACGGGTGGGACCATCCGGGTCCGCTGCTGTTCTGGGTGTGCGCCCCCGCCGTCCGCCTGTTCGGTCCGGAGGGCCTGCTCTTCACCGCCGGCCTGGTGAACGCCACCGCCGCAGCCACCGCGGTCTGGGCCGCGCATCGGATCGGCCGTCTCGCCCTCGCGGCTCCGACCGCGGTCGCCGTGGCGGTTTTGATGCACGCCATCACCCTGTGGGGACTCGTCGAACCGTGGAACCCCTATGTGGCCGCCCTACCGTTCGTCGCCTACCTGATCTGCGTCTGGGGAGCGGCCAACGGCGACCGGGTCCTCCTGCCGCTCGCGGTGGTGGCCGGGTCGTGGAGCACCCAGGCCCATCTCAGCTACGTGCCCATGACCCTGGCCGCCGCCGGTCTGGCCCTCGCCTGGCGGCTCGGCCACCGCCTGGCCTGGCGCCGGCGCAGGCGCCGCCAGGATCGCATCCCGCCAGAGTCTGCCGTGATCCCGCGGGCCTGGCTCGCCGGGGCCGCCATCGTCGGCTTCCTGTTGTGGCTCCCGCCGCTCACCGACCAGGTCAGCAAGCCGCACGGCAATCTGGAGGCCCTGCTGTTCTTCGCCCGGACGGGCATCGCTCCCGACGGGACCGAGTCCAAGCCCATCGGCTTGGACCAGGCACTACCCGCGGTCGGTGGCCTCTTCGGTCCGAATGGCGCGTGGATGCACTCCACCGCCGATCCCAAAGGCTTTCTGCTGCCACCAGAGGGTTCGTTCCCAACGGCGCTCGTGCTGATGGCAGTCTTCGCCGTGGTCGGAATCCTGGCCTGGAACCGCGGCCACCATCGGGCGGCGGGGCTGATCGGCATGGCGCTCAGCCTGGAGGGCCTATCAGTAGTCGCGATCGCCCACACTGCGGACGACCTCCTCGGCTATCTGCTGCGTTGGGCCTGGGGCATCGCCGCCCTCGGCTGGATCGCGGCGGCCTGGGCGGTGCTGGAGCTGATCGGGCCCCGGTGGCGTCAGCTCGTCCCCACCCTCGCGTGCCTGGCAGTGGTGGCCCTCGGGTTCTTCACCCTGGGTGACGGACTCGTCCCGGACTTCCGCGACAACCCGGGCGTCGCCGCCGTCGACGAGATGAGCGACCAACTCCTCGCCCAACTCGACCCCGACGTCACCTACCTCCTGAACGTCGAGCAGTCGGACTGGTACTACCTGGTGATGCCGGGCATCGCCGCCAACCTCATCGCCCATGGCCAACCGATCGTGGTCAACGGCGGCCTCCGGAACATGTTCAAGGACTGGCTCATCGCCGACTCCCATCCCTATCCCGAGGTGGTGATCCTGCCCAGCGACATCGCGGTCACCTGGCAACCCCTCCACCCCGCAGCCACACGCATAGCCACCTACACCCCACGGTCCCCAGCCGAGCTGGCGGATCCCCTGTTCACCCCCCACGACGCCTGGCTCGTTCCCGCCGATCGGCCGCCCTCGGGGTTCTGAACCCACCCGGGCAGACTTGCCCATGGCCATCCCCCTCAACGATGCCGCACGTCGTCTGCTCGACGGCAAGAACTTCGCCACGATCGCCACGTTGAACTCGGACGGAAGTCCCCAGACCTCGGTGGTGTGGGTCAAGCGTGACGGTGACACGGTGTTGTTCTCGACCAAGCAGAGCCGGATCAAGGCCCGCAACGTCGCCAGCGACCCCCGGGTGAGCCTGTCGATCTTCGACACGGCCAACCCCTACACCTCGGTGGACATCCACGGCATCGCGACGTTGACCGTGGACGAAGGCAGGACGCTGCCCAAGGACTTGTCCCAGAAGTACCTGGGGGAGGACCCGCCGCCGGAACCGGCCGACGTGGTGCGGCTGATCGTCCGGGTGACCCCGGAGAAGGTCACTGGATTCTCGACCTGACGCGCGTGTGTGGCCCGCGGTCGCTAGGGCGCCACGAGCCACACAGTTGTTTTCAGTTTCAGTCGGCGGCGAGGATGGCGTACAGCTTGCGCTTGGTCTCCTTCATGACCTCTAGCGCCTCGGCCCGTTGGGCCTCGCTGCCTGCCGCTCCCACCTCGCGGAGGGCGTTCATGATGCCGAAGGCTGCCTCCCGGAAGTCCCCGGCCGCGGTCACGTCGGCTTCGTCGGCGTAGTGCGCCCACGGGGGACGCTCGGCCGCCTTGGCCGCCTCCTCCTGACCGGCGTCGGTCAGGGTGAACCGCTTGCGGCCTTCGGACTGCTCGCTCGTGATGAGCCCCTCGTCCTCCAGCAGCTGCAGGGTCGGGTAGATCGAGCCCGGGCTCGGCCGCCAGATGCCACCGGTACGGGAGTCCAGCTCTTGGATCATCTCGTACCCGTGCATCGACCGCTCGGTGAGCAGGGCGAGCACGGCGGCACGGACGTCACCGCGCCGTCCCCGTCGACCGCCTCCGGGACGTCCGCGTCCCCAGCCACGGCCTGACGGACCGGGCGGGAACACCTGGTCCCATGGGCCGAACTGACGGCGGGGCCCGGATCGGCCATAACGCCGATCACCCGGACGATCGGAGCCGCCACGACTGTTGTGTTGGTTGAACTGTCGCATGAGGTTGTCTCCTTGTTGGTTTCTGCGATAGCTCAACGATATATCGGAAACTGTCGGAACCAACCCTGGCTTCTGTGCCATCGGGCACACGTCAACCGCGCATCCTTCGGCCATCGAGCAGCTCGCGGGTCGAGTCCGCATGGCCGGCGTGATGGGCCGTCTCCTCGATGAGGTGCAGGACGACCCAGCGCAGGTCCAACGGCTCGGAGTAGCCGAACATCTCGTGGACCGGCGGACCGTCTCCCTCCACACCTACGCACGGAGCCCGCAGGCTCGAAGCCTCGGACACGATCTCGTCGGTCTCCTGCCCCCGCATCCGATAGGCCTCGACTATGTCGGCCAGGACGACGTCGCCATCGGGGTGGAACTCCTCCGCCCTCGGTGGGAACGGCTGCTGCAGATAGCGCCCATTCATCCACCGCCACTCGACATGGGTGAGGTGGTTGATGATCCCGATGATGGGGAGGAGCGCGCCCTCAGGAGTCCAGCGCGCCTGCTCGTCGGTCAGGCCGTCGGCGGTGGCGATGACCTCCGCCCGCTGACGTTGCAGGTACCGGAGCAGCAACTCCCGCTCGTCGGCTGTAGGTGCAGGAACCGGGGCCTCGAACGCCATCCCGGGATGCTGGCACGGATCAGCTGCCGGACGTCATCGAACCCAACTCGGCCTGCTCCTGCGCCGGGGCCGACGTGTCCGAAGACGAGTCGCTGATGCGGCCGTGGAGCACGAGGGCCCAGGCCAGGCAGCCGAACGCCACAGTGGTGGCGATGGCGCGGACGACGTTCCACGCGGTCCAGCGGCTGGCGTGGAAGGCCTCGCGCACTGCGGCGAGGTCGTTGATCTGGTCCGGATCGCCGGCCGCCTTGATGTCGTCGTTGAGCGGCACGTTGACGACCATGGTGATGACGACCGCGGTCAGGTACAGGACGAACGCGGCGACGACCCAGGGCAGCACCGAGCTGCCGTCGTCCCGGAGGTAGAGCAGCGCGGCCGCACCACTGAGCACCAGCGCGCCGAAGAAGGTCAGCATGAAGAACGGGTTGATGATCGCCTTGTCGATCTCCTGGAACGCCCCCACGAAGGTGCGGTCGTCGGTCTTGTCGAGACCGCGCATGATGGTGTGGGCGTAGAGATCGAACACACCTGCCACCAACCCCATGAGGAGCGTGGCCGCCAGCAGGGCCGGCCCTCGGTACTGGGTGAGCACGCGGGACTCCTTACCCAGTACTCAACATCCGTATGTCCGTCAGCGGAGGCGGGAGGAGAGCTTCCGGGCCACCTTCACGGTGGTGGCTGCAGTGCCCTGGTCGCACCAGTGCCTCCACAGGGTGGTGACGCGGGCCGGGCGGCGCGGTTCCACCACGGTGACCTCCAGCACCTCGGGCTCGCTGGCGCTGTCCACCACGTTGACCTCGACGACGTCGACCTCGACGTCGACGTCGACCTCCTCGGCCTCCGTGGTCTCGAGGGCCTCCGCGTCTTCGATGGCATCCTCCGGCGCCGGAACCGGTGGGGCGAAGGGCGAGACCCGGCGCTCCGGAGCGAAGTCCGGATAGTCGAACACGGTGCCGTACACCGGCTGGATCAACGGCAGGTCACGAATGTCCGATCGGTCGTAGGGCTCGGCGTCCCCATGCTTCGCGAACGGGACGATGGAGGCCAGGTAGTCGCGAATGCCCGGATAGCGGGCCGCCCCTTCCTCGCGGGCCCACACGAGCAGGTTGTCCACGACGCCCAGGTTGACCGGGTCGGGGAAGCGCTTCTGTAGGGCGATGTTTGACTGCCACGCCTCCATGACCGGGGCGGGAAAGCAAGACGATGTCTCGGTCGTCTGCTTGACGCCGAAGTAGAAGGTGCAGGCCGCGAGCATGGCCGCAGTCTCCTCATCGAACCCCTTGTCGAGGTCGGCCAGCTCCTCGTACAGCGGTGCCGCCAGCATGGCGGCGACCTCGGCTCCCCGGTAGATGCCGTCGGGCTTGAAGTTGCGTATGTAGGTGGCGAGCACCATCACGAGCGCATACGACGGCATCTGGTACGGCGCAACCCCGGTCTTCAGCTCGCGGAAGGATCCGAAGATCTGCTGCAGCCCCTGGACGCTGGCGTTGAAGTAATGGTGCGGGTAGCCGTGGTAGGCGAAGACCCAGGCGCAGTCGCCATAGATGTAGCCGCCGTCCCGCAGCGCCCGGTCCATCTCCTCGGCGGCCAGGAACGGCTGGCGGAGGTGCTCCATCATGGCCAGGGAGAAGATGAAGTCGATGCTGCCGGGCAGGAACGGGAGGGCGTGGGCATCGGCCACCAGGTCGACGTACGGCGTGAGCCGGATGTCCATGCGGATCACCGCGGGATCGGAGTTGGAGCGGTCGCCCGAACCCATCTCCACGACGACCTGGTCGTCGAGCAGCGACTGCATGACCAGCCGGTAGTACCAGGGCCAATAGGAATCGTTTTCGGCGAGCTCGGTGTCGTGCACGATGTCGGGGACGCTTCCGTCCGGCGTCATGATCGGCACGCCGTCGATGATCGGAAAGGTCGTGTCGCACTGCGTGCAGCGCAGTTCCGTGTCGGCACGGACGACAGCGACCTTGCAGTTGGGACAGGCCAGCACGTCGTAGAGGTCGCGACGGTGGAGGAGTGGCACTACTTCTTCTCCCTCTCACGCGCGGGCGCTCGTCTGCCGCCGAAATGCAGCGACCGCTGTTCATATGGGCCGAAAAGTAGCAGAGCTACCACTCTGCGTGAGACCAAACCAATTTCGCCGCTCTTACAGATCGGTGAACGTGGTTCGCGGGGAGGAAACCGATCCCTCTGCGGGA
>DASXTK010000233.1:0-1736 GCA_036505485.1 Acidimicrobiales bacterium | reverse complement strand
CGGGTAACGGTGATCGAGGAGGCCCGACGCGAGGACGAGCGGCGCCTGCGGCAGCAGGCCAGCGTCGAGGCCCACTTCTACAAGGGGCGCGTGGCTACCGCGCCCTTCGACCCGAAGTTCTGGGTCGACCTCTAAGGCGAGAAGTACCTGCGCGAGCACTTTCAGGTCGAGGGCGGACTCGGAACGGTCGTGACCGGAGGAATGGAGGCGGAGTAGCCCCATGGCGATCAACGAGCACCCCGAGGTGCTGCTGTACACGCGCATCCGCAAGTCACCGTTCTTCCACGCGTCACGGCGTCACGGCGTGGCGATGTACAGCACCTACAACCACACCTACCACCCACGGCACTACGGGGACCCGGTCCAGGAGTACTGGCAGCTCCTGAACGGCGTGACCCTCTGGGACGTGGGGGTCGAGAAGCAGGTCGAGATCACCGGGCCCGACGCCTTCCAGTTCACCAACATGCTGGTGCCCCGCGACCTCACCAAGTGCGCGGTGGGCCAGTGCAAGTACGTGTTCATCACCGCTGAGGACGGCGGCATCGTCAACGACCCGGTCCTGCTCCGGCTGGGGGAGAACCGGTTCTGGCTGTCGCTGGCCGACAGCGACGTGCTGCTGTGGGCCAAGGGCCTCGCCTACCATTCCGGGCTCGACGTGACCATCCGCGAGGCCGACGTCGGGCCGGTGCAGATCCAGGGCCCGAGGTCCAAGGACGTGATGGTCGAGCTGTTCGGCGGCAAGGTCCTCGAGATCCCCTACTACTTCCTCGCCGAGTACGACCTCGACGGCCTGGACGTCGTCGTCTCCCGTACCGGCTACACCGCCGAGCTCGGCTACGAGATCTACCTGCGGGGGGCGAGCCGCCACGGCGTGCAGCTGTGGGACAAGGTCCTGCAGGCCGGCGAGCCGCACGGCCTCAAGGTCATTGGCCCGTCGCACATCCGCCGCATCGAGGGTGGCATCCTCGCCTACGGCGCGGACATGTGGCTGGACAACAACCCCTACGAGGTGGGGATCGGCTACGACTGGATGGTCGACCTGGACCAGGAGGCCGACTTCGTGGGCAAGCAAGCCCTCCGGCGCATCAAGGAGGAAGGGATCACCCGCAAGCTCGTCGGGGTGGAGATCGGCGGCGCGCCGCTCGGCGCCTACAACGACGGCTCGATGATCGACGTCTTCCCCATCCACCACAACGGGCAGGTGATGGGGAAGGTGACCTCCGCGTGCCACTCGCCGCGGCTGGAGAAGAACATCGGCTACGCGATGCTGCCGATCGGCCTCACCGACCTCGGCACCACCCTGGAGGTCGAGACGCCCACCGAGCGGGTCCGCGCGGTGGTCGTCGAGAAGCCCTTCATCGACCCGAAGAAGGAGACGCCGAAGCAGGCCGTCGGGCCCGCGCTAGGCTGAGCGGGCCCCGACGCCCCGATGCAGGGGCCTGGGAGCGGCATCATGAAGGCAGCGCGCGAGCCGGCCGGCATCCAGGCCCTGCGGCTGCCTCGGTACGGGGTAATTCCCCTCGCGGGCGGTTCGCTCATTCGGTCTCCTCGCTGGTTGGAGACCCAAAGTGTCAACCATCTCCGTCAGGTCCATAGGGTGGAGCTGAGGGGATTTGAACCCCTGACCTCTTGCATGCCATCGAGAGACCCCCAGCACAACGCCCACCACGGACCCTAGCGTCGCAGGACATCGCCACAGCGCGGCATGGTCGGTTGGTGAGGTTACGTGTGGGCTC
>DASXTK010000232.1:0-3937 GCA_036505485.1 Acidimicrobiales bacterium | reverse complement strand
CGCCCACCTCATGGCCCAGGACGTTGGCGAACTTGATGGGCTCGGACCGGGCGAAGCTCCAGGTCCAGCCGGGATGCAGCGCTCCGTCGATCAACGTGCTCAACCCGATCTTGGGGGGCAGCGAGAAGCCGCGGCGCACGTCCCGCTCCCGCCGGCCGAGCACCGCGGTGTCGACGGTCAGCACCAGGGCCTCGTAGCCGGAGTCCCGGGCCCGGCCGATCATGTCCTTGACCAGGCCGCGGTCCCGCCACACGTACACCTGGAACCACTTGCGGCCGTTGCTGACCGCAGCCACCTCCTCGATCGACCGGGTACCCAGCGTGGACAGCGTGTACGGCAGGTCGGCTCGGGCGGCAGCGCGGGCCACGGCCAGTTCCCCTGGCGGATCGGCGATGCGGCCGAACCCGGTCGGCGACAGCACCAGCGGAAACGGCACCGGCCGGCCCAGGACCATGGTCGACGGGTCCACCGAGGACATGTCCCGCAGCACCCGGGGCCGGAACCCGATGCGGGTGTAGGCGGCGGAGTTCTCGGCCATGGTCCGTTCGTCCTCGGCCGCGCCGTCGATGTAGTCGAACACCCCGCGGGGCAGGCGCCGCCGGGCGATCTCCCGCAGGTCGGCCACCGACGCCGCCCGGGCCAGCCGTCGGGCCACCGGATCCAGCTCGATCGGCTTGAACTTCAACACCGACCGCAGCGTGTCGATCATCCCCATGGCCTGCACGTCTACCCGAACGTCACGCCGTATAGCCACCCAGGCCGAAGTCGCCGAAGGGCTCGTCCCGTTCCCGCACCGCTTCCTTGAAGCCGGCCTCTCCGGCGCGCTGCTGGAACCCATAGCCCTCGGGGGTGTGTCGGGCGATGCCGTCCATCAGCGTGCCCAACACCTGGGTGGTGTGCAGGCCCTGGGCGTAGAGGGCCTGGTTGATCAGCATCTTGTGCATGACCAGCTGGTTGATGGGAAGCCGGGCCATGCGTTCCAGGAGCGCCTCGGTGACCTCGTCGAGCTGGTCCGCCGGAGCGGCCTCGGTGGCCAGTCCCCACTCCACGGCCCGGGTTCCGGAGATGCAGTCACCGGTGAGCAGCAGCCGCTTGGCTCGGGCCGCCCCGACCCGGGCCATCCACAGGGCGGTGGTGGGGACACCCCACACCCGGGCCGGCGGATAGCCGATCTTGGCCTGGTCCTCGACGACCAGCAGGTCCGAGCACAGCGCCATATCGGTGCCGCCGGCGATGCAGAAGCCGTGGACCTTCACCACCACCGGCTTCTCCGAATGGAACAGGCTCATGAACCCCCGGACGTTGCGGGACATCATCTGGAAGTCGGTGACCGGATCCCACACCTTCGACGGGTCGTGGTTCCCGGCGACCACGAACGGGTCCAGAGGCGAGCCCGACGGGGTCGGGGAGCCGGCGTTGGAGGTCGCCGCATCAAAGCTCTCGGCCGCGCCCAGGTCGTATCCCCCGCAGAACCCCGAGCCGGCCCCGGCCAGCAGGATCACGTGGACCTCGGGGTCGAGGTTCGCCTCCTCCACACAAGCAGCCAGCTCCCGCGGCATCTCCAAGGTGATGCCGTTGCCCCGCTCGGGACGGTTCAGGGTGATCCGCGCGATGCGCCCATCGCGCTCATACAGAAGGGTCCGCATCGTCAGGCCCGGTCGTCGACCAGGGCACCATCGGTGAGCTGCTTGAACCGCTCCAGCTCCTCGGGCGGGGCATCGACGCCCCGGAGCCGGCCGTTGCTGGCCAGATGCGATCGGGCGTACAGCCGGGCCACCAGCTCCTTGCGTCCGTCACCGCCGCCGGCGTGGTTGTGCTCCCAACCGGCCTGCTCCACCAGCAGCGCCGCGGCGTAGACGTCCGACAGGAACTGGGACAGCGGGAACAGCCGGGCCTCGGCGGTCACCCGGTCGAGCTTCTGCCACACGCCGGCCGCTTCCTCCGCGGCGTCGATGGCGTCGAGCACCAGGTCCTGGGTGCGCTCGTCATTGGGGGACCCGTTGGCCGCGGCCCGCCGCATGTGCTCCAGCAGCGGACGATGGGCCTCCTCCTTCTCGATGCCCCGGCGCACGTCCAGGCACAGGATGTTGTCGGGCCCCTCCCAGATGGTGTTGACCTGGGCATCGCGCAGGATCCGGGCCACCGGCCACTGCTCGATGTAGCCGTTGCCGCCGTGGACCTCGACGGCATCGCTGGCCGCGGTGATGCCGAGCCGGGCTGCCCGCAGCTTGACCAGCGGGGCCCCGATGCGCAGCCGCGGTCCGAGATAGCCGTCGAACACCAGCGCCTGGGCCGCCTCGACCTCGACCACCAGCTCGGCCAGCTTGCGCTGCATCAGCGGGTGCTCGGCCAGCGGAGCGCCGAAGGCGTCACGGGCCCTGGCGTAGCAGAGGGACTCCACGAGCGAGCGCCGGGCGCAGCCCAGGCCCATCATGGCGATGCCGAGCCGGGCGCCGTTGGTCAGCTCCATCATCCGGGCCAGGCCCCGACCGTCGGCGGTGGTCCCCTCGCCGGCCTCGCCGCCGGTGCCGCCGCCGTTGCCCGACGGGGCCAGCAGGAACGCCTCGGCGTCGACGAACTCGACCTCGGCCGAGGCCACGGCTTTGGTCCCGAGCTTGTCCTTGAGCCGGCGGATGCGCACGCCGTTGCGGCCGCCGTCCCGCCGGTCCCACAGCACCAGGAACGGAGCGATGCCCCGGACCCCGTCGGCCGCGCCCTCGGGCTTGGCCAGCACCACGAAGGCCGAACCGTTGGCGTTGGAGGCGAACCACTTGAACCCGTTGAGCCGCCAAGCGTCGCCCTCGGGCACTGCGGTGGTCTCCAAGGCAGCGAGGTCGGAGCCCCCAGTGCGCTCGGTCAGCATCTGGGCCGCCTCGCCCGAGAAGTCGCCGGCGGAGAAGATCTCCCGCACCCGCTCCTTCACGTCGTCGGGGGCGAAGGCCTCGGCCAACCGGACCACCATGTCGCCCCCGGTGCCCAGAGCGCAGGCCATGCCGATCTCGGCCTGGTCGAGCAGGTAGCTCCAGGCCACGAACAACGGCGCCCGGTCGACGCCGGCGGCCTTGGCCGCGGCCTCGAACTCGGGCTGGGCGAAGCTGGACTCGACGATCTCGCGCTTGGACTTGGCAAAGCTCTCCGGGACCACCACCTGGCTGATGTCGCGGCCCCAGCGGTCGTACTTCTCCAGCCGAGGTGGGTTGCGGTCGGTTTCCTCGGCCCGCTCGGCCACCGGACCGCCCATCAGGGCGCCGAGCCGTTGGAGGTGGGGTTCGGCCCAGCGCAGGCTGTCCTCACCGAGGTAGCGCCGCATCAGGAACTGCAGCGTCGGATCGCACGAGTACCAGTTGAGGCCAACCGCGCCGTCGTAACGCTCGGTGGCGTAGCGCCGCGACTTCTCGGCCGCAGCGAACGGCAGGCGGTCGAAGTCTTCGATCAGGTAGGAGCCCACGTCCACGATGTTACATTGTTGGATCGGATGGCGAAACTACGTAACACCGCCGACGACCTGGGGCTGCGGCCGCTCACCGCCCGCTCGGTGATGCTCAGCGTCCTGTTGGGCACCCATCCGCCCAAGCTGCCGGTGCGGACGCTGGTCCGGGTGGGGCAGCTGTTCGACATCCCCGAGGGCACGGTGCGGGTGGCGCTGTCCCGCATGGCCGCCGACGGCGAGATCGCCGCCGACAACGGCACCTACCACCTGAGCGGCCGCCTGCTCGACCGGGCCACCCGCCAGGACGAGAGCCGCGCCCCCCACACCCGCCGGTGGAGCGGCCGGTGGACCGCCGCGATCGTCACCGCGACCGGGCGACCGGCGGCGGAGCGCACGGCGCTGCGGCGGGCGATGACCGACCTGCGCATGGCCGAGCGTCGCGAGGGCGTCTGGATGCGACCGGCCAACCTGATCGGCCCCGATCGCTTACCGGCGGACGTCGAGGGG
>DASXTK010000231.1:0-3784 GCA_036505485.1 Acidimicrobiales bacterium | reverse complement strand
CCCGGTGTGCGGGGCGAACGGGCCGCCTGGGCGGTCCCACTTCGCCGAGATCCAGCTGTCGAACTGCGGGTAGGTCTTCGGGTCCAGGATCCCGCTGGTGGCGAGGAACGAGGCGTTGTGGACCTGGTTGTCGGCGCCGGTTCCGCCACCGAGCGTCCACCCGGATGGGGGCGGTCCGTCGAAGGGCTGGTCCACACCGACGACCGGGAACGGGTTCCCGTTGGCGTCCAGGCCGGCGTCGGAGACGTAGATGTAGGCCCCGAGGTAGTACTGGAGGAAGTCGTTCTTGTCCCCCCAGTTCAGGCACCGCGCCGTGACCTCCGGCGGCGGCGGTGGCGTGCCTCCCTGGCATTGCTGGTTGGCCACTGGGTCGTAGAGCTGGGTACCGCCGATGCCGTTTTCCGTCCCCCCGGCCCACTGGCCCGTGTACAGGAGCTTGCCGCCCTCGTTCAGGTACTGGCGGACCTCCAGGGTCTCGTCGACCGCCAGACGTGACGCGTTCCCGCCTGGCCAGCCGGGCTCCCGCACGTGGATGTCGTTGCCGCGGTACCAGATGACCACGTCGTAGTGGCCCAGCACGCCGAGGTGATCGGGCGCCGTCCGCCCCCTGGCGTCGACGTCGTAGACGTCGTAGTCGATCCCGTTGGCGGTGAGGGCGTTCTCGTAGAACGAGAGGTAGTTGGGGGTCGTGGGGCTTGTGCTCGCGTATCCGGGGGACGTGGAGGCTCCGGTGCGGTCCTCGGCGGCCAGGATCAGGACGTCGGCGTCGTCGCTGTCCTCGACCACGTCGAAGGTGACGTGCTCGGTGGCTTCGCCGCCGCCGGTGAACCAGTAGTCGACGGCGTCCCCGACCTCCAGCCCGGGGATCTCGCCCCGCAGGTAGTGGTAGTAGGTGTTGTAGGCGTTGTTGCCCCCAAACCGTTCGCCGTCGGGCGACTCGCTTGTGGGGGCGCTCTGGGCCGCACCGCCGTTGATCGAGTAGTGGAGCGTCACCGCGCCCACCGCCCGCTTGGCCAGCACCTCGACAGGCTGGGAGGAGCCGCCGGCGTAGGAGACGTCCACGGTCAGGTCCGAGGTCGGCCAGTTCGTCTTCCACGGGTCGATCTTCGAGATGTCCAGGTACAGGCCCGCGGTGTCCAGGCCGATGTGGGAGACCGGGTCGTCCGGGTCCCCGGCAGACTTGGCCACGTTCACAGCGAAGCCCAGGTTCTTCTGGAACTCCGCCTGGACCAGCGCCTCGTCGTCCGGGAACACGAAGCCGCAACCGTCGCAGCCCTCCTCGAGCTCCGGCGTCCAGGCCAGCGTCCCTCGATCGCCATGGGCCCAGTCGGTGAACTCGCCGTTGGTGGTGTACAGGTCGGCGGAGACCCCCGGGTTGAAGCCGGCCACCGCCGGGTCGGTGTCCCTGCCGGTAAGGGCCACGTAGACGGGGTCGTCGGCCGAGGGCGTCAGCGTCTGCCACCCCTGCGGGTACAGCAGCAGCGGGCCGAACGAGTGGTAGCTGATCGCAAACCGGAAGGACACCTTGTCGAACAGGCTCACCATGGCCCGCGTCTCGGCCTCGGACTCCGGGGCGGGACCACGGTAGGTCTGGCTGGGGAACAGCGACGAGGATCCCTCATCGTCGTACCTCCAGTGCTCAGCGTAGTTGCGGTTGGGGTCGACCCCGTCGTTGTTGTTGATGCTCCCGTTCCCGTCGTTGTCGCGGAGGTTCTTCCGCCACAGCCGCTCGACGTCGAAGGTGTACTGGTAGCCATCGGGGTTGTGGACCAGCACGAACCACAGCTCGTTGTCCTTGAGGAGCCGCTTGATGGCCTTGTCGTTCGCCCGCCACCGGTCGATGTACCAGTTGAGCAGCCGGCGGTCGACCTCGGTGCTGATCCACTCGCGAGCGTGGTGGGTGGCCGCGTAGAGCGTGGCCGGGCGGGTCCCGTCGGCAACCTCGCGGGCGTCCTGGGTGAGCTTCAGGGCGATGTACTCTCGCCCCTGGCGCGTCTTGCCGAGGACCTCGAGCTTGACGAGCTGCGGGTTGCGGCGGGCGATGTCGTACATCTGGTCCCGGATCCCGCCCGGCTCGTCGTAGGACCGCCACACCGTGAACCCGGCGGCGGCCTGGAGCGCGGCGCGCTGGCGCTGGGTGCGGCCCTGCTTGTCACGGTAGACCTCCAGACGAACCCCCTGGCCGCGAAGCCGCTCCCGCTCCGCGCCCGTGAGGACCAGCGCCACCTCGGCGCCCGCGGCCGTCTCGCGCACGGAGGCGACGTCGTAGCCGCCACGCTGAAGGGCCTGCAGCGTCCTCGCGTTCACCGTGGCCCGGTACATCTCGAGCTCGTCGGCGCGACCGGCAGGGGCTCCAGAAGCACCGGTGATCATCGCCACCATCGAGATCAAGGTGAGCAGAACAACCGCCAGGGACGTGCGCCTTGGCCGCATGGCAGTACCCCCTTCGGGCGACGGTCGAAACGAATCGGCTGTTGGACCCGAGATCTCGACCGGCTGACCAGGACTCAACCGGACGGAAACCTACACTGCTAACAAACGCGACGTAACCCTCCATCACGATCGAAGCTGATGCTCCCTGAGCGGCGACAAGGCTCGTGGGGCGACAGGCCTCCAAGGAAGGAAACGGCTACTGGCGCGGATCTGTTACATATCCACAACCGTTGTGGGGACCATTGACGCGCTAATCGAAGCTCTTGTAAGTAATGGTGATCGATATGGAGGTAACGGATGTCAGTCTTCGATACCGGGCGGTATGCACGGCCGCTGGGACGGGTCGGGCGGTGGCCGGCCTGCCGCCTGCCGGTGGTCGGCGCCGGTGTGGCGCTGCTCGAGCTGGCCCTGGTCGGCCTTGCCGGTGCTCCTGCGCGGCAGCTGGAGGTGCTGCGCGGCCTCGGCGAGGTGGGCGCCGACCCGCTGGCGAGCCTGCTGGCGCTGCTGGCCCTGGCCGCGGAGGGGCTGGCCGCCTACCTGCTGCTGGTGGTGGCCCTGCGGGCGGTGGCGTTGCTGCCCGGCGCCGCCGGTCGGCTGGCGGGCGGCGCGACCCTGCTGGTCGCGCCGGCCACCGTCCGCCGCGCCCTTGACGTGCTGGTCGGCGGCGCCCTGCTCGCGCAGTCCACGCTGGCGCCGCTCCCCAGGGCGGGTGGGGCCGCCCCCAACCCCACCCGCCCGGTGGTCGCCTCGGCAGCAGTCGGCGCCCAGGCACGCGCCGCCGTCGGCCGCGCGGCGTTCGTGATCCAGGCCGTGGCGGACCCGGAGGGGCCAGAGGAATCCCGAGGGGGTGCCACGGACGGTTGGACCCTGGACGGTCGGACCCCGGTCGACCGTGATGGGGTGTCACCGGTGCCGTTGCCGCCGTGGCTAGGGGGCTGGCAGCCGGCACCACGACCCAGAGCGGTGGTGTCCGACGAGCCGCCGCCCGGGCCGGTGGCGTCCCAGTCGCCGCCGGAGGGGTCCGGGCCGGAGGGGTCCGGGCCGGAGGGGTCCGGGCTGGGGGGGTCCGGGGAACCCCCTCGGGGTGCCCCGGTCTCTGGGGCCCGAAGCGGTGCCTCCGTCGATCGGCAGGGGTCTCTGGATCCCCGAGAGGGTGACCCGGTCGGTCCGGAGGACCGCGCACCGGGGTGGCCCGAGTACACGGTCAGGTTGCACGACACGCTCTGGGGTATCGCGGCGGCCCGCCTGCCGGCCGGGTCGGGGTCGGCGGCCACCATCGACCGCTACTGGCGGCAGGTCTATGCCGCCAACCGGGCCGCCGTCGGCGCCGATCCCGACCTGATCCATCCGG
>DASXTK010000230.1:0-3237 GCA_036505485.1 Acidimicrobiales bacterium | reverse complement strand
GGCGTCTCGAGCGCCACCACCCGGAGCCGGCCGATCATCAACACCCGCGACGAGCCGCACGCGGACGCCGAGAAGTACCGCCGTCTGCATGTGATCGTCGGCGACTCCAACATGAGCGAGACCACGACCTTGCTCAAGGTGGCCTCGTGCGACCTGGTCCTCCGGATGATCGAGGAGGGCGTGGTGATGCGCGACCTCACGATGGAGAACCCGATCCGGGCCATCCGCGAGATCAGCCACGACCTGACCTGCAAGCGCACGGTGCGCCTCGCCAACGGGCGGGAAGCCTCGGCCCTCGACATCCAGGGCGAGTACCTGGAGCGGGCCAAGCGCTACGCCGACACCAAAGGCCTGTCACCCCTGGAGATGCAGGCGCTGGAGATGTGGGAGCACTGCCTCAACGGGCTGGCTCGCGATCCCTACAGCCTCGACAAGGAATGCGACTGGGTCATCAAGCACAAGCTGATCGAGGCCTACTGCGGGCGCAACGACCTGGCGCTCAACAACCCCAAGGTCGCGCTCATCGACCTGCAGTACCACGACGTCAACCGCAAGCGCGGCCTGTTCTACAAGCTGCAGGACCGGGGCATGGTGGCCCGGGTCACCACCGACGAAGCCATCGACGAGGCGGTCGAGACCCCGCCGCAGACCACCCGGGCCCGGTTGCGGGGCGAGTTCATCCGCCGGGCCAAGGAACGCAAGCGCGACTACACCGTCGACTGGGTGCACCTGAAGCTCAACGACCAGGCCCAGCGCACCGTCCTGTGCAAGGACCCCTTCCGGGCCCGGGACGAGCGGGTCGAGCGTCTGATCGCCAGCCTGTAGTCCCCAGAACGCTAGGTTCGCCGCCGATGCCACGGTTCATGACCGCGACGGTGACCGAGATCCTGGAGGAGCGGCCGGGGCTGCAGCGGGTGGTCACCGATGCCGGTCGGGCCTATGCCCTCGTCGATCTCACCGGATCGGTGGCCGTGGGCGATGAGGTGGTGCTGAACACCACCGCGGTGGAGCTCGGGCTGGGCACCGGGGGCTGGCATGTCGTCCACTGGAACCTGAGACGGGACGAGTGGTCCGAGCCCGGCCCTGGCCACATCATGAAGTTGCGCTACACCAGCCTGCAGATCGACGTCGGGGCCGCCGAGGAGGACCACCCCGACCTGCCCGAGTCGCTGAACGGCACCCCGGTCGTGGCCTGCACGGTGCACAGCCAGGTCGGGATCGTCACCGCCGTGGTCCGCAGCCTCGCTCCCAACGCCCGGATCGTCTACGTGATGACCGATGGGGCCGCCTTGCCGCTGGCCCTGTCCGACCTGATCCACCGCCAGCGGGAGCAGGGAACGATCGACACCACGATCACCGCGGGCCACGCCTTCGGAGGCGATCTCGAGGCGGTGTCGTTGCCCTCGGCTCTGGTGCTGGCCCACCACGTGGCCCGGGCCGACGTCATCATCGTCGGGATGGGCCCCGGAGTCGTCGGCACCGGTTCGTCGCTCGGCACCACCGCGGTCGAGGCCGCGTGGGTGGTCGATACCGTTGCTGCGCTCGGTGGCCAGGCCGGATTGTGCGTCCGGGCGTCGGCGGCCGATCCCCGGGAGCGGCACCAAGGGGTCAGTCATCACACTGCCACCGTGCTGCGTCTCGCTCGCACTCGGCCGGCCGTTCCGTTGCCGGCCGAGCTGGCCGCCGACCTGGAGGGCGCGGTGGTGGTGAAGATCCCGGACAGCGCCCAGGAAATCCTCGAGGATCTGGGCATCACCTCGATGGGTCGAGGACCCGAGGAGGACCCGAAGTTCTTCGCCGCGGCGGTCGCAGCAGGGGTCTGGGCCACGGAGCGCGCCCACTAACCTCAGTGGGTGTCCAAGGCCAAGCTCGAGCGGCTGCTGAACCTCACTGCGCTGCTGATCGAGACGCCGCGGCCGCTGACCGCCCAGGACATCCACGAGCGGCTGGAGGGCTATCCGGACGACCCGGCGGCGTTCATACGGTCGTTCGAGCGAGACAAACGGGACCTGCGGGAGATGGGCATTCCGCTCACGCTCGAGACCGTTCCCAAGAGCTATCCCGCGGTCGACGGCTACCGCATCCCCAAGGATCGCTACTACCTGGCCGACCCCGGTCTGGATCCCGACGAGCTGGCCGCGCTCCACCTGGCCGCGTCGCTGGTGCGGCTGGACGGCGCCGACGAGGCCGCCGACGCCGGGCTGGTCAAGCTGGGCTCGCTGAGCGAGTCGGCCGGCGAGAGCGCGGCGTCGGCCGCCGATGCGAACCTCGCGGCCTTGCCCGGCCGGTCGGACCTCGGCGAGATCTTCGGCGCCGTGGTCGACCGCCGTCCGGTGCGGTTCACCTACCGGGACGAGCCGCGGACCGTCGATCCCTACCGTCTCGATTTCCAGCGGGGACGCTGGTACCTGAGCGGCCACGACCATGCCCGTCAGGCCACCCGGGTGTTCCGGCTGGACCGCATCGTCGGCCAGGTGACCGTGCTTGACGGACCGGCGTTCGATCGTCCCGCGGACGCCGTGGCCAGTGGGCCGGTCGAGCCCTGGCAGCTCGGCGAGGGCGAGGAGATCATCGCCCGGCTGGCGGTCGACGCCTCCCATGCCCCCTGGATCGTGGAACACCTCGGCCCGAACGCCGTGGTCGACCAGCACGACGACGGGGGAGTGGTGGTGGAGCTCCCGGTGACCAACCGGGACAACTTCCGGTCCTTCGCACTGTCGTTCCTGGACCATGCCGAGGTCCTCGCCCCACCCGAGCTGCGCCAGGCCATGATCGACTGGCTGGAAGTGCTGTGCGCCAAGTCGTGAGCGAGACCGCGACGAGTCCGACGGTGAGGCGGCGCAGCGCGGCCAACCGCGTGGGGCAGATGCTCAGCATCGTGCCGTGGATCGCGGCCCACGACGGACCGCGGGTCGACGACGTGTGCCAGCGGTTCGGCATCGGGCGGGGCGAGCTCATCGATGACCTCAACGTGGTGCAGTTCGTCGGCCTGCCGCCTTACACCCCGGACATGCTGATCGACGTCACCTTCGAGGGCGACCGGGTGTGGGTCCGCTTCGCCGAGGTGTTCGCGCGGCCTCTGCGTCTGAGTCCGGATCAGGCCTTGGCCCTCGTGGCGGCGGGCTCGGCCCTGGTGGCCTCCGGCGAGGACCCGGCGGAACCGAGTCCGCTGGCGTCGGGCCTGGCCAAGCTGGCCGATCTGCTGGGCATCGACCCGGCCGACGCCATCGCCATCCG
>DASXTK010000229.1:0-6424 GCA_036505485.1 Acidimicrobiales bacterium | reverse complement strand
GGATGCCACCGGTGTGGATGTCTCGAACACCGGGGCCCTCGGCGCCACCCAGGCCACACCGCTGGGCGGGGTCGGCACCGGCGGTGGTGCGACCGCGAAGACCGTCCTGGTCGAGAGCGGCAGCTTCCCCCTCACCGGTGTGGTCGCCGCCGTGCTCGGCCTGCTGGCCACGGGGGTGGCCGCCGCGTTCGTGTTCCGACCCAAGCGGCGGGGGCGTCACGCCGCGACGTGAGCGACCAGCCGCCACGGAACCGGATTGACCGGGTGGCGCGGGACTATGTCCCGCGCCACACCGGCCGGACGTCGGCCTTCCGGGTCTGGGAGCTGGTCCTGGCGGTGGGCATGACCGTCCTGATCCCCCTGGCGCTTGCCGGGGTGGTCGGAAGCTCCGGTCGTCCCGGTCACCACGAGGTGGCCGGGGACGGGGACGCGCGGGTGACGACATCCACGTCCACGACGGCGGCCCTCGACGTTCCGGAGATCGAACGACCGGACCGCCCCACGCACGCTGCCACGGTGGTGACACCTCCGCCGTCTCCGCCCCAGGTCGTCGACATCCCGGCCATCGGCGTGCACAGCGGGCTCCAGGCGCTGGACCTCGGCGCTGACGGGACCCTGCAGGCGCCCAGCGACTTCAACGTCGCCGGCTGGTTCGCCTCGGGCACCGAACCAGGGCAGCCGGGCCCGGCGGTCATCGCCGGCCACGTCGACTCCCGGGACGGTCCGGCGGTGTTCTACCGCTTGAACGAGCTGGTGGTCGGGGACCAGATCGTGGTGGAACGGCAGGACGGCGGGGTCGTCACCTTCCGGGTCACCGACGTGCAACGCCATCCCAAGGATGCGTTCCCGGCCGATGCGGTCTACGGACCCGTCCCGGGAGCCGAGCTCCGGCTGATCACCTGCGACGGCCCGTTCGACCGGGCGGTCCATTCCTATCGCGACAACCTGGTTGTGTTCGCGGTGGCCGCCGACCGCCCCGATCTCGGGGGACCCGCACCCGGGGTGTGAGACCACGCAGCGGTGTGGGCGAGGGCTTGCGCTAAACGCCCGCCCCTTCCCAGTAGCCGGACGCCACGCCTTCCTCCCACGGGGACGGTTCCGCCGCGGTGGCCATCGCCGCCAACGCAGTACCGCAACCCGCGGACGGGAGGGGGATGTCCAGGTTGAGGTCGAAGTACAGGTTCGGGTCGAAGTACTCGGCGCTCAGGAGCGCACCCGGGTTGTTGGCGTTGCGGTCGCGCTGGGTCAGGTACCACAGCGTCGAGGCCGCCGGACCACGGGCCGGGGCGCCGAGGAAACGCCACTCCAGGAACCGCAGCACCGAGGTGTGGTCGTACAGGTCGTGGTCGACGGCTCCGGGCAGGGATCGGGGTGACGCCAGGAACGTCGGGACCCGGAACCCGGCCTGGCTGAAGTCCTCCGTGTCGATGTCGCTGGCTCGCTCGTCGTCCAGGTGCGGCGGCACCGCATGGTCGAAGAACCCGCCCCACTCGTCGTAGGTCATGATGAACAGGCCGTTGTGCCATTGCGGCGAACGGGCGAAGGCGGCGAAGACGTCCCGCACGAACCGCTGGGCCGCTCGGGGGTCGCCGAGAGGATGGTCGTCGGAGCGGGCCTCGCCGAGGAACGCCGGGTCCAGGAACGACACGCTCGGCAGCTGCCCGGCCGCCGCATCGGTGTAGTAGTCGGTGATCGTCCGCAGGTGGGGCCCCATCCGCGACCCCCACAGGGCCAGCGGAGGCAGGTCGGTGTAGTAGTCGATCGCGGAAACGCCCGCGGTGGCCAGCCGGTCGACGATGGTGTCCCACGGGAAGCCGTCGCCGCTGGGGAAGGCGTTGGTCTTGTTGCCGCCGGACTGGCCGGACAGCAGGTACTCCCGGTTGGGGTATGTGGGGCCGAGCACCGAGGCGTGCCAGCGGTCGCAGACCACGAACCGGCGGGCCAGCGCGTCGTAGATGGGCAGGTCCTCGCCCTCGAAGTAGCTGAGGGCGAAGATGTCGTTGCCGCTTCCCGTCGCCAGGAACCCTCCGTCGCGCTCGGCTCGCCCGGCGTTCCAGCCGTGCCCGGGATCCGGGTGGCCACACGCCCGCCAGGGGTCGGCGTCGGGGAACTCGATCCGCCGGTAGGTGTCGAACAGCGTGCCGTCGGGGGCCGGGTACGTCTGGAACGATCGGCCCTTGACCCGGAACTGATCCCCGTAGCGAGAGCGACCGGTGTCCATGTACTTGGCGTCGCGGGCCAGCCAGCCGAGATAGCTGTCGAAGGACCGGTTCTCCATCATGACCACCACGACGGTGTCGATGCCGCTGTCCCCCGGCGCTCCGTCGAGGATGGTGTGGCGGACCTCCCGGGGGCTCGGCCGGCGAGGTTGGGTGGCGCATCCCGCACCCAACGCCACCGCACCACCGAGCGCGATCCCGGCCTTGAGAAAGTCCCGTCGTTGCATCCCCATGCCATCCCCCCGTTTTCCGCATGTTAGAAGAGTCCCCGCCGTGTCGAGGAGAGCTTCGTACAACCGCATGGCCGGGCAGAACCTGGATCGCCCTGGCAACACCTACGTGAGCATCGCGCTCCTGGTGCTGCTGCAGCTCGACTCCGCCATCGCCCCCCGGTTCGGGTTGCTGCGCCGGCTCTGACCGCGTTCGCGTAGCGTCCGGGCTCGGTGCTGGTTCGGCGGGCGCGGTGCGTGGCGCGCCCGCCGGGTCAGCCTCGGTCGTCCTCCGGAAGGACGAGGGCCGATCGTCGTGGAGGCGGACGACCGCCGCGACAGTCGGTTCGTACCGTCACGGGCGTGCGAAGAGAGCTTTCGATCCCGGTTGGTCGCCGTGCCTTCATCGTGGGTGCCGCAGCCTTGGCCATGAGCTCGACCGGCTGACCGAGGCAGTGGTTTCCAGATCGTGGACTGGTGGTCGGGTTCCGAGCCCGCCACGACTTCGACATGGCCGGCTTCGCGGTCACCAAGTGCTTCGGCGAAGACTCCGACCAGCCCTACGACACCACCGGTCACTGGGAACCAAAACCCGCCTTCCAAACCATCGCCCAACACTTCACCTAAGGCTCTGGCCGTCCACCCTCGGTTCTGTGACCTGTATGCCGCGTCTGGACGCGGCAGACAGGTCACAGAACGACCCCGCCGGGCCTCGCCGCCCGGTTCAGCCGCCGGCGCGGAGGGCGTCTACTGGTTCCAGGAACGCGGCGCGGAGGGCAGGGTAGGTGCCTGAGACCAGGCCGGTTATCGCGCCAACCAGCGGCGCGGCCAGCGGGACGAAGGGGTCGAGCACCGGGGTCCAGGTGTTGTGGGCCGACACGGCCACGACCACCAGGGTCCCGATGCAGGCACCGAGGATCCCGCCGACCATGCCCATGGCCCCGCTCTCCACCAGGAACTGCTCGGCGATGTGGCGACGGGATGCGCCGAGAGCCCGGCGGAGGCCGATCTCACCGGTCCGTTCGATCACCGACACCAAGGTGACGTTGGCGATACCGATCGCCCCGACCAGGAGCGACACCCCGCCCAACATGAGGAACAGCACGTCGAGGTCGCTCTTGACCGCCTCCCGCACCCGCTTGGGTTCCGGCGGGAACGCCACCCGGAGGGCGTTGGGATCATCGGGCCGCAGGGCGTCGCGCACCTGGTTGGCGATGAGGGTGGTGGCGCCGATGTCGGTCTCGACCTCGACCAGCTCGGGGCTGGCCAGCCGGAACTCCCGCTTGGCCGTGCCCTCGGGGATGATCACCGCCCCAAGCAGATCGGCCTGCCGAGCCGCCCCGTCGAGGATGCCGACGACGAGGTAGAGCTGGTCGCCGATGCGGACGGCCGGCAAGTTGTCCACCTTGCTGATCCCGAGGCGCGACGCGGCGTTGGGTCCGAGCACCGCGACCCGGTCGGCCCGCTGGGAGTGGCCCTCGTCGAAGACCCGCCCGGTGCGCAGCGTGGTGCGGGCGGCGTCGAACAGACCGGGGGAGGCGGCCAGAACGGTCAGCTTGAACTCGGTCTGGCCCTGCGGGTCGTGGATCGGCGAGGTGCTGACGAGCTGGTCGCCCACGTTGACCGTGCTCAGGTTCCCGGCCGCAGCCACGCCGTTGAGCCGATCCAGCCGGGCCGGGGCGTCCCAGGGGATGGCGTCGGGCGGGATCGGGGTGCCGATCGGCAGCTTGGTCTTCACCTGGATCTCGGTGGCCGCCAGCTCGTCGAACCGGCCCACGATCTGGTTGCCGGCCGTGCGCGACAGCCCCAACGTCGCCACCAGGGCGGCCAGCCCGACCACCGTGCCCAGCACCGTGAGCACCATGCGGCCGGGACGGGCGAACAGCCCGGCCAGCGCCTCGTTGCCGAGGTCGCGGCCGGTCATGCCCGACGGCGCCACCAGCGAAGGCGGGGCGCTCACCGGTCGTCCTCGGTCAGGTGCCCGTCGATGATGTGGACCTGACGACCGGCCCGCTCGGCCACATCGTGCTCGTGGGTGATCATCACCACGGTCACGCCCGTGTCGTTCAGCCCGGCGATGACGTCGAGGATCGTGGTCGTGGTGGCCGAGTCGAGGTTGCCGGTGGGTTCGTCGCACAGCAGCAGCTCGGGCGCACCCATCAGGGCCCGGGCGATGGCCACCCGCTGGCGCTCACCGCCGGACAGCGTGCGGGGGAAGAAGTCCTCCCGGTGGGCCAGGCCCACCTGGTCCAGCACCTCGGCGGCCCGGGTTCGCCGCCGCGCCCCGGGCCGAGCCCGGCGGTAGACCTCGGAGACCATCACGTTCTCGATCACGTTGCGGTACTCCAGGAGGTGGAAGGACTGGAACACGAAGCCGATGCCCCGGCAGCGCAGGCCGGCCCGCTGGCGATCACCCAGGGAGGCCACGTCGATGCCCCGGAACAGATAGGTGCCAGCGGTCTGCACGTCGAGGCACCCCAGGATGTTCAGCAGGGTCGACTTGCCCGACCCCGAGGGTCCGACGATGGCCAGCCAGTCGCCGTCGGCCACCTCGAGGTCCACGTCGACGAGGGCGTCGACGGCGGGGCTCGTTCCGTAACGGCGGCACAGACCGCGCAGCTCGACGACCGGCTCAGCCACCGGAGGTCCCCGTCGTCTCGCCCGGGGTGGTGGTCGTTGTCGCGCCCGGTGCGCCCGGTGTGCCGGCGACCGTGGTGCTGGTCGTCGTCGAACCGGATCCGCCCCCGCCTCCGGTCGCCGCGCCGCCGGTGTCCTTGGCCCCGACGACCACCAGGTCGCCCGGCTTCAGGCTGCCTTGCACCGGGGTGATCTCGACGTATCCCGCGGCGGACAAGCCCGGCTTCACCTGGACGAAGGTGGTGTGGCCTCCCCCGTCGTCCCGTTCGACCCGGGAGGAGCCGTCGGCGGTCATCGAGACCGCGCTGATCGGCACCGCCAGCACGTCGCCCCGGCTCGACTCGACCGGCACGGTGAGCCGCACGGCCACCCCCACCAGGTTGGGCGGGGCGCCGTCGACGACGATCTCGAACCAGATGTGGAAGCCGTCGACGCCGTTGGTGCCTGGCGTCTGCGCCACCTGGGTCACCGTCCCGGTGGCCGAGATCCCCAGGTCCGGTTCGTCGATGTCGACCCTCATGTCCGAGTGGACCAGCGAGGCGTCGGCCAGGGGCAGCGCCCCGTCGATGGCCACGACCGCGTCGGTCGCCTTCATGATCGAGCCCTCGAGCTTGTCGCCCGCGGCCACCAGCGTCTCGCTGACCCGCAGCGGCACCCGGGGAGCGAACACGATCTCGTCCGCCGGGACCTGAACGCCGGCCTTGCGGCGTTCCAGGTCGGTTTCCTGCGCGGCGAGGCCGGCCACTGCACTCTGCGCTCCGGTCAACGATTGGGCCACGGTGAGGCGGGTCTGGGCCGACTGGACCGCGGCACCGGCCGCGGCGACCGCGTTGTCGGCCTGGGTCGCCGCGACGTTGGCCTCGGTCACCTGCCGCTCGCCGGCGAGCCGGACTGATTCGGCGTTGGCCTGAGCCGATGCCAGTTCGGCCCGGGCCACCGTGACGTCATGGGGGTTGGCGTCAGGATCGGCCAGCAGCTGGTCGAGCGCGGCCTGCTTGGCGGTGACGTCCACCGCCGCGGCCTGGTTGTTGGCGTCCGCCTCGGCCAGTGCCGCGGCCACGGCGGCTGGGCTGGCGGACTGGGTAGCCACGGCGTCGGCCTGGGCCGAGCGGGCCGCGGCCAGGTCCCCCTCGACCGCGGCGGCGTTGTCGTCGGCGTTGGCCAGGTCCACCCGGGCCGCGGCCAGATCGGCCTCGCGGGAGCGGATCGTGGCCAACTGCTCCTCGGTGGACTCGAAGGGGGCGAAGCCCGAGGCCTCGTACCACTTGGTGACCGCGGCCTCGGTGGCTCCGTCATAGCTGCCGTCGATGGGGCCGGGGTCGAACCCCATGCGGTGCAGCGCGTCCTCGAGCTGGCGGA
>DASXTK010000228.1:0-3266 GCA_036505485.1 Acidimicrobiales bacterium | reverse complement strand
CAAAGGCGAGGTGGTCGAGGGCTCGTGGCCGGTGAACCAGGCGGCGTTCGCCATCCACAGCGCGGTGCACCAGGCCCGGCCGGACGTGAGCTCGGCGGCCCACACCCACTCGACGTACGGGCGGGCCTTCTCGACGCTGGGCAAGCTCCTCTCCCCCATCACCCAGGACTCGTGCGCGTTCTACGAGGACCACGCCCTGTTCGACGACTTCACCGGGGTGGTGCTCGACATCGAGGAGGGCAAGCGCATCGCCCACGCCCTCGGTGGGGCCAAGGCCTGCATCCTGCGCAACCACGGGCTGCTCACCGCCGGTCAGACCGTGGACGAAGCTGCCTGGTGGTTCATCACCATGGAGCGCACCTGCCACGTGCAGCTCCTGGCCGAGGCCGCCGGGACCCCAGTGGTGATCGACGACGAGAACGCCGGGCTCACCGCGGGCCAGGTCGGGTCCCCCCGGGCGGGCTGGTTCAGCTTCCAACCCCTGTACAACAAGATCGTGGCCGACCAACCGGACCTGCTCGACTGACTGACATGAGCCGTGTGACCCCCATCGGGACGGCGCTGGAGCGACGGCGGGACGAGCTGCTCCAGCGGCTGCTCACCGCCCAGAACAGCCACGACCTGGAGGGGGCGCTGGGCTGCTTCGCCCACCCGCGCTACGAGCTGATCGGGAACCAGCGGGTGTACGACGGCGAGTCCGAGGTGCGGGGCTACTACGAGATGACCCGCCACTTCTTCCCGGACCTGCACTTCGACGTCATCGCCCTGCACCATGCGCCCGAGGCGGTGGTGGCCGAGGTGTGGATGTCGGGCACGCACCTGGGCTCGGGGCCGGACTTCGACGCCAGCGGTCGACATTTCCGCTGCCGGACCGCCATCATCTTCAACTTCGAGGGCGAGGCCATGGTCGGAGCCCGCGTGTACTACGACACGGGCACCATCGCCCGGCAGCTGGCTTGAGCGAACCGTCGATCTCCTGGGGGACCCATGACATCCACACCCACTACGTCTGAGTACGACATCGCCGGAAGGGTGGTGACTATGCCGGTGATCGTGCGCGACGCCTCGGCCGGCACTGCCATGTTCGAGGTGGACGCCGGTGCGGCGCAGGCGCTGGTGCCCGGCGACGCGTTCCGAGTCGTGGAGTCCTCGCCCGGCCGGGCCCAGCTCAACCTGGCGGTGATCGACTACCGGGACAACGACCTGGGCGACTACGACGAGGTGGGGATCACGGTGTTCGTGGTGCCGGATGGGGCTGACGTCGAGACGGGCACGTTCATCACTCATCTGCCCGTGAACCAGCAGTTCACCTGCGACGCCGGGCGGGGTATCTGGGGCTTCCCGAAGAGCGTCGAGGACATCGTCATCGAGTACGCCTCGGACTCCACGACGACGACCCTGCGCATGGACGACCAGCTGGTGTTCCGGTTGACGTTGCCTCGGGGCGGGTCCGACGAGATGCCGCAGATGCCGATGACCACCTACACCTACATCGACGGGGTGCCTCACGCGACCGGGTTCAGTCAGGGCGGGGCTGGGTCCCAGGTGCTCGTCGGCGGCGATGGCGTGGCTCTGGAGCTCGGGTCCCATCCCGTCGCCGACGCCCTACGCAGCCTCGGCCTGCCCGACGCCCCCGTCCAGCTCACCACTTGGACCGAGCACATGAACGGCCGTTTCGAGGCTCCGAGCCGGCTCGGCTAGTCCCGGCCTGGCTCGATGCGACGGACCGTGCCGACCCGATCGATGCCGCGGTCGAAGGACGCCACCGTGTCGACGCCGGAGACCTCCGCGCTGGCGATCAGGTACGCATCGGTAAATCCGAGACGATGAACCTCGTAGATCTCGACCGCCCGCAGGAGCAGGGCGAGGTCGATGGTGACCACGGGCTCGAAGGTCAGGATCGCTCGGACCAGCTCGGCCACCTGGGTCCGTGGCACCTCGTAGAACGACTCGAGCACGTACACGACCTCAGCGACGATCAGATCGTCGACCAGCAGCTCGTCGGCTTCGCTCAGGAACCGGGTGGCGTGGGCCGCCATGTCCGGCGGATCACCGGTGAGATGCCGGATCAGGACGTTGGTGTCGACGAATGCCCTTGTTCGTGGAGCTGACTGGCTCGTCTCGTCCAGGCGGTCGTTCGAACCTCGTCCCAAGGTGTTCCCCGCTTCGCTGCAGGCACGGATACGGAGCCCGCGAGGTCGAGCAGGCTCTTCGCCGGCGCCACGATCGCCCGCTTCCCGTCGATCCGGAAGACGACCGTGTCACCCTCATGCAATTCTAGTGCATCTCGGATGACCTTGGGGATGGTGATCTGGCCCTTTGAGGTGATCTTGGCCGCCGCTTCCATCTGAGCCTCCTTACCTTCCGACGAAGGTAAGGCTATCTGTTCTTGGTGCGAGTTGTCCGCTGGATTGCCGCGGCGACGAACCCATTCCACAACGGGGCGAGGAGCTGATCCAAGTCGGCGCTGTCGGCCACGGCTCGCTGGTCGACCACTGCACTCGCCAGGTTGACGGTCTCGGGTTCCAGTTCGCGATTGCGGATGACGGCCTCGGCCTGATCGCCACGCTTGGCGATGATGCTGGCCAGGAACAGGGCGTTGGCGACGAGCGGCCACTCTGGCGCCACTGCGACCGTCTGGTCGAGGGGCGCTCCGGTGGTGGACCGGTCAGTGCCGACGAAGGCCGGGTCCACGCCCAGGTACCGGACCTCCCCCACCTCGACGAACTCAGCCGCGGCCCGACACATCGAGCACGGCTGCTGACTGCTCCACAAGACGCAGTCGTCCAGATCCCGACCGGTCGGGATCTGGGCGAGGGCATTCAGCTCAGCATGAGCCAACGGATTCCCTTGCAGGATCCCGTCCCCACCCGGCGGGTCATAGGCCCGGTTCCGCCCCTCAGCGATGATGCTCCCGTCGGCATCCGTGATCACCGACCCACAAGCCAGCCCCCCACCCCGCAACGTCCGATGAGCCAACTCCAGACACCGCCGCAACGGCACCTCCAACCCACCCCAAGCCTCAGCGAACCCGGTCACCTGGGCGAGGCTAGGTCGCACCCGGGTGGGGCTGGTTGAATCAGCCCTGTGCCGCCCGTCGACGTCAGCCTGCTGCGTGACCGGTTCCTCAGCCGCTTCCTTCAGGCATGGCCAGATCGAGACTTGCCAGAGGACTTCATCAGGTCGACGCTCGAGCTTCGCCTCTCGTCGGAGGACGATGGTCCGGTGGTGGTCGTTCGGCTGCTGGGCTACACCACGTCCGTTGG